>JAGQRJ010000484.1 GCA_020425635.1 Planctomycetota bacterium
AAAAAAAAAAAGTCGGAGTCGGAGTCGGTGTCGGAGTGGGAGTCGGAGTCGGAGTCGGCGTCGGTGCCGGCGTCGGTGCCGGAGTCGGAGTCGGAGTCGGAGTCGGAGTCGGAGTCGGAGTCGGAGTCGGTGTCGGAGTCGGCCTCGGCCTCGGCTTCGGCCTCGGCCCCGACCCGCTCCGCGACAGGGGGCCGGCCCGACGCGAGCTCGCCCCCTCCGGGCCGTGCTCCGCGATCCGTCGCGTTCCCGGACACGGCCAGGCTGACCCCGAGCCCGACGAGCAGCGCGGCGGCGGCCGCGATCAGCCAGGCGCGCCCCATGGGCCGCGAGGCCTGGGCGAGCACTCGGGCGGCCACGAGCTCGGGCTCGGGGCCCGCCTCCTGCGCGTCCCCGTCGGCCCGCAGCGCGCCCACGACCTCGCCCAGCCACGCGCGGTCGTCCGCGGTCGGTCCGTCTTCGAGCTCGCCCAGCTCGGCGAGCTCCTCGTCCAGCCAGTCGGGGTCGTTCACGGGGTCTCCAAGGTTTGGCGCAGGCGACGGAGCGCGCGCCAGGCGCGTTGTTTCACGGCGGCGGGGCTGGCCCCGGTCACCTCGGCGATCTCGGCGTAGCTCAGGCCGCGCTGGAAGCGCAGCGCGATCACCTCGCGGTCGGCGTCTCCCAGGTCGCCGACCGCGGCGCGGACCGCGCCGCCCTCGAGCGCGGCGTCGAAGCGCTGCGCGGGGCCGCGCTCCTGGGCGACGAGGCGCCCGCTGCCGACGTCGGCCAGGGGGCGCACGCGCCCCTCCTTGCGCCGCTTGTTGAGGGCCAGGTTGCGCGCGATCCGGTAGGCCCAGCTGCGGAAGGTCGCGGGCCCGGTCTCGTAGCGGTCGCGGTGCTGGTAGACGCGGAGGAAGGTGTCTTGGATCACGTCGTCCGCCTGGGCTGCTCCTGCGATCGGGACCACGTAGGCCCGCAGGCCTCGCGCGTGGCGTCGAACCAACTCCTGGAACGCGGCGTCACGGGCCGCCCGTGAGCCGCCTCGCAGGCGACCCATGAGGGTGTCGTCGCTGGCTGAGGCCGTGGTCATGTCTTCCCGCTTCACCCGCGGGGCGCCCCGAGGTAACAGGGTTTTCTAACCCGTGGCCCCGCAAGGAGAAAGCTCCGGGCGCGGGGCCTCAGCCGGCGAGCGCGGCGCGCAGGAGCGGGGTCAGCGCGCCGGTGGCCTGGGCGAAGGCGCGCCCCAGGCCCGGGAGGGCCTTCGCGCTGCTCGGGTTGCGCAGCAGCTGGCGGGCGAACTTGAGCGGGCGCACGCGGCCCACCGCGTCGAGGCCGTCGCCCAGGTCGGGGATCGCCTGGTCGCGCCGGTCGCACACCACGCGCACCGCGCCGAGGGGCAGGCCCAGCTCGACGGCGACCTGGAACGCCCAGGCCGTCTCCATGTCGACCAGGGTCGCCCCCGGCAGCTCCTGGGCCAGGGCCCGCTTGCGCGCCCCGTCAGCCACGGTCGAGACGCTCGCGACCTCGGCCGCGGGCAGCCCGGCGAGCGCGTCGGGCAGGCGCACCTGGGGGCCCGCGATCCGCTCGCCGTCGGCGTAGGCCGCGGGGCAGCGAAAGACCTGGCCGGGCTCGAGCTCGAGGGTCAAGGCGCCGGCGACCCCGACCAGGGCCGCCCACTCGGGGCGCGGCTCCGCGGCGCTGAGCGCCTCGAGGGTGCGGCGCACCGCGCTCGCGCCGACGCCGGTCCAGCCGACGAGGGTCGCGCCGCCCTGGCAGCGGAACACCTCGGCGGCGCCGGGCAGCGCGAGGGGCTCGCCCGGGCCGACCGCCGCGAGCAGGCCCTTGATCTCGCCGCGCAGCGGGCTCAACACCCAGCGCGTCACGCGCGTCGCCCGACATGGAACGGGGCGGGGGAAGCCCCCGCCCGCAGGTCGCTGCCGCGAGTCGCGGCCGCGCGATCCAGGTTCACGCGGGGCTTACCCGGTGAGCACGTTCTTGAGCGAGGCGCCGGGGCGGGCGAAGTGGTCGTTGACCGCGGTCGCCTCCCAGCCGCTGTGGACCATGCAGTTCTGGCAGGCGGGGTTGCCGCTGTTGCAGCCGTAGCGCTCCCACTCGGTCTCTTTGATCAGCTGCTTGTAGGTCTGGGTGTAGCCCTCTTGCAGCAGGTAGCAGGGCTTCTGCCAGCCGAACACGGTGTAGGTCGGGTTGCCCCAGGGGGTGCAGTCGTACTCGGGGTGCTTGCCCTGGAGGAACTCGAGGAAGAACGGGCTGTGATTGAAGTCCCAGCCCTTCTTTTGGTGGCCGTCGAGGATCTTCTTGAACAGCTCGATCGTCTGCTCGCGCTGGAGGAAGAGCTCCTGCTGCGGGGCCTTGGTGTAGCTGTAGCCCGGGCTGATCATCATGCCGTCGACGCCGAGCTTGGTCAGCTCGTCGAACATGGCGCGGACCTCTTCGGGGTCCTCGCCGTGGAAGATCGTGGTGTTGGTGGTGACGTTGAAGCCGGCGGCCTTGGCGGCCTTGATCGCCGAGATCGCCTTCTTGAACACGCCCTGGCGCGCGACCATGTGGTCGTGGCGCTCCTCGAGCCCGTCCATGTGCACCGAGAAGGTGAGGTAGGGCGAGGGCTTGAACAGGTGCAGCTTCTTCTCGAGCAGGATCGCGTTCGTGCAGAGGTAAATGAACTTCTTGCGCTTCACCAACCCGGCGACGATCTGGTCGATCTCCTTGTGGATCAGGGGCTCGCCGCCCGCGATCGAGACCACCGGCGCGCCGCACTCCTCGGCGGCGTTCCAGCACTGCTCGGGGGTCAGGCGCTTGTCGAGCACCTCGTCGGGGTACTGGATCTTGCCGCACCCGCCGCACTCGAGGTTGCAGCGCAAGAGCGGCTCGAGCATGAGCACGAGCGGGTAGCGCTTGCGGCGCAGCAGGCGTTGCTTGAACACGTATGCCGCGACCTTGGTCGACTGTTGCAGAGTAACTCCCACGTGATCCCCCTTTGGGCGGCCGCCTCGGGCCACCCTGCCGTCTTCAACCGGCTTGGTGTGTTGTCTTCGCTCGCTCGCTTAGCGTGCGTCGAGGCCGAACTGATACCACCGCTCCCGCGGCTTCTCGATTCGCTCCACGACGATCGTGATCGTTTCGGTCTCGGCGCCCGGCGCCGCCTTCTCGTGGGGCGGGCCCCACAGGTGCGCGCGGGTCACCCGCCCGAAGACGGTGACCAGGGGCGCGTTGTGCCAGATCTTGCGCACCTCGTCCATGACCTGGGTGCGCTCGGTCTGCGCCTCGGAGAGGCTCACGCCCTTGGTGGCCAGGCGGCGGTTGATGTCCTCGAGCTTGGCGCGCGCGGCCTCGAGGCCCTCTTGCGCGTCCTTGGCGATCGAGCCCAGGTGCTCGCCCATGGCGTCTTCGGGCACTACGCAGCGGAAGTGCACGGTGTGGAACAGGCGCACGCGCTGCCCGTCGAGCTCGCTGGGGCGCGGGTCGGCCTCGGGCCAGAGGAACGCCAGCTCGTCGGTGAAGGTGACCGTCTTGTCGATCAGCTTGTCGGGGTCGGTGGCCAGCTCCCGCGCGAGGTCCTTGCGCATGTAGAAGCTGTAGGCGTCTTCTGCCTGGCTCGGGCCCCAGGCACAGAGCACCCCCACGAGAGTGAGCAGACCGACGATCGACGAACGCTTCATGGGACCTCGTCTCGGGGGGCCGCGCAGCACTTACCCCTCGAAGCTGCGACAGTTTACGGCGACCCCCGACCTCGCGTCAACGCGTAACCGAGCTTCCAGGGCCCCGCTCCAGGCCTCTCGCCCGCGCGGCGAAGCGGCGCGAGCGCGCCTCGATCGGCCTCAGGCGCCCCGTGCGGGGCCCGCGGCCGCTCGAGGCGGCGGTGTAAGTCGTTTGCCCGCGAGCTTGGAGGGCGCCCGCCGGGTCGAGGGACGGCACGGCAAAAACCGGGCAATGCGGAGGGGCTCGCCGTATCATGGGCGCCCGATGAGTTCTCCTGAATGAGTTCCGCCAAGCCAGCGTCTGGATCTACGGACTTAGGCCGTGCCGAAGCACGTGCCCAGGACAGGGAACTCATTGAACGTGCGCTCGCGGGAGATTCGACGGCCTTCGAGGAGATCTATGAGCGGCACCGGCATGCCGTTTACAAGGTCGCCTTCGGCATGACCCGCAACGCCGAGGACGCGCTGGACGTGGTGCAAGAGACCTTTCTCAAAGCGCACAAGTCGTTGGCCCGCTTCGAGCGGCGCGCGGCGCTGCGCACCTGGCTGTGCCAGATCGCGGTGCACCAGGGGATCGACCTCGGGCGGCGCAAGAAGGTCCGGCGGGCCGACCCGCTCGAAGACGGCCTCGTCGCCTCCGAGGAGCGCGGGCCCCGCGCCGACGCCCGCGAGCGCGAGCTGAAGACCGCGCTGCGCGAGGCCCTCGACAAGCTCAGCGAGAAGCACCGCACCGTGTTCGTGCTCTACACGGTCAAAGGCCTGTCCTACAAGGAGATCGCCGAGGCCGTCGGCTGCTCCGTGGGGACCGTCATGTCCCGCCTGTTCTACGCCCGCAAGAACCTCCAAGGGCTCCTGGCCCAGTTCGCGAGGTAAGCCATGGACCCGACCCTCGAAGCCGTGCTGAACGGGACCCACCGCGCTGACCTGACCGCCGAGCAGGAGCAGCAGCTCGCGGACTACCTCGAGACCGCCGAGGGGCAAGCCGCCCTGGCCGGGCTCGAGGACGACCTCGGGCAGGCCGCCGGCTACCTCGAGCCGCCCGAGCTGCCCGAGTCGGCCTGGGCCCGGGTGCACGAGGCCGTGCGCGGCCTCGGACCCGTCGGCGCGGCGGCTCCGCCGAGCAAGGTGATCCCCCTGCCGCAGCCCGTGCAGCGGCCCGAGCCCTCCCAGCTGCCCAAGCTGATCGCCCTCGCGGCCGCGGTCTTGCTGGTGGTCGGCGTGGGGGTCTTCTTGCCCCTCGACGTGCTGCTCGGCCCGAACGGGGCCGACACGGTCTCGTCCCTCGACGACAAGCCCGCGCCGAGCCCCCCGGGGCCGCCGATCGTGGTCAGCCTCGAGGCTGGCCCCGGCTACGTCGTGAAGCCCTACACGGACGACGACCTGCTCGTCTTCCACGTCTCTCCCAAGGATTAGGCCCGTGAGCACGTTGGTTCGCAGTGCGGTGTTGCTCCTCGCCGGGGCGGTGTGCGTCGCCGCCCAGGACTCCACCCGCAGCGACCTGATCTCGGTGCGCATGGTCTCCGCCCAGGGCGAGGGCCAGCTCGAGGAAGACCAGGAGCCCAGCGTCGCCCCCGAGCTCAAGGACTGGACCCCGCTGCTCAAGCGCCTGGGCCTCGAGACCTTCCTGTTCCTCGAGCGGGTCTCCCAGCGGGCTCCCGCGGGGACGCTGCTGCGCTTCGAGCTCCCGGGCAAGCTCCTGACCGAGGTCAGCGGGACCCCCGAGGTCGGCAGCAAGCCCGAGACCCGGCGAATCCTGCTCAAGGTCACGATCACGAAGCCCCCGCAAGCGGCGGGCGAGGACGGCGAAGCCCCCGCCACGGAGCGCGTGCTGATCCTGACCACCGAGGTCCGCGTGGCCGACGGGCAAGAGATCGTGTTCCGCTGCGCCGAGGGCGTGCCCAAGGGCGAGCTGATCGTGATCGTCGGCGCCAGCGAAGACCCGCTGGAATAAACCCGGCTAACGCCCCTCCCGCGCTCCGCCAACCCCCCGTGAGGGAGCGGAGCATGCGCGGAGCAGTGTGGATCGGGTGTCTGGGGGTGAGCTTCGCCGCGGCGGGGGCCGCCTCCGCCCAGGGCCTGCGCCACCTGCACCCCGAGCGCGACGCGCAGGTCCCGGTCTCGGGCTGGCCGACCTGGGTCGAGAACCTGACCGTGGGGACCCCGGTCGCCGACCACGGCAGCCACGCCGGGCTCAAGGCCAGCGTGACCGACGACGCCCCCGTGCCCGCCGGCTGCCTGCTGAACGCCGCCCACTACAGCGGGTTTCAGACCGTGGCCAGCCAGGTCGACCAGTCGTTCCTGTTCTTCGTCGAGGGCGAGGGCGCGGTGCTCGCGCCTCCCGCGCGGCGGTCGGTGGAGTTCCACCCCTGGGGCTGGGAGGAGCGCGCCGAGGGCGACGGGCTCGCCGTGACCGGCGCCGTGACCACCCTCGCGACCGACGTGTTCCTGATCACGGCGCGGGTGAGCAACCTCGGCGCCCGCCCGCGCACGCTCTCCCCGCGCCTGGCCCTGGTCGACGACGGCGACGGCGTGCACGAGGGCATGCACCCGCTGCACCTCTCGAACGTGCGCAGCTGGCGGGCGCGGGTCGACCGGCGCAGCGGAGACCTGAAGCTCAAGTTCCGCCGCGGCACCTTCTTCACGCCGCTGGCCTGGGACCGGCAGGACTTCGCGCGGCGGATCGCCTGCGAGCCCCGGGCGGTGAAGGTCCACCGCGGGCTCGAGCCCTTCGCTCGCAGGGTGGGGCGCTGGGCGCGCACGGTCGAGCTCGAGGCGCGCACGGTTTCCGCGGGCGGATCCTTCGACGTGACCTTCGTCGTCGCCTGCGGCGCGCAGGAGTCCGAGGCCGAGGCGACCCTCGCCCCGGCGCGCGCGGCGCTCGGCGCCCCGCAGGCCGCGCTGCAGCGCGTGCGCGACGCGTGGGCCGCCGACTTCGCCCGCCTGCCGCGCCCGCACACCGCCGACCCCGACGAGCAGAAGCTCTACCGCATGGCCTACACCGGCCTGCGCATGAACCGCTACGCCGCGCGCGAGGGCTCGAGCGGCACGCTGAACACCGCGGCCAAGATCCACTTCAACGCGTTCTACGTGTGGGACGTCGCGATCGCCGCCCTGGGCGAGTCGAACTGGGACCCGGCCCTCGCCCGCGACATGCTGCGCGAGCTGTTCCGCGCGCAGCTGAAGGAAGGGCACCTGCACTACGCGGTGGGCCCGAACCGCAAGCCGGTGAGCGGGCTGATCCGGGGGACCTCGCAGCCTCCGATCCACGGCTGGGTGATCGAGCGTGTGCGCGAGCGCGGCGACGTCGACCCCGAGGAGCTCCGCACCTGGCTCGCCGAGCTCTACGCGCGCAGTCAGGACTACCTCGCGTTCTTCGACCGCAAGCGCGACCCGGACCACGACCGGCTCTACGGCTTCAAGAACGCGCTGGAGACGGGCTGGGACGACACCCCGCGCTACCCGGGGCTGCACCCGGCGCCGGAGATCGAGCTGTTCGGCAAGAAGCTCGTGCTCGGCAATCTCTCGGGGCTGCTCCCGGTGCGCACCGTCGAGGCCCTGGACCTCAACGTGTGGCTCGCCTCCTACACCCACGCCATGGCCCGCTGGGGCGAGGAGCTCGGGCGGCCCGCCGCCGAGGTCGCCGCCTGGCGCGAGCGCTCGCGCGCCCTCGCGCGCGCGATCGACGACACCCTCTGGGACCCCCAGACCCAGACCTACCGCGACCTGCGCACCAAGCGCGGGAAGGCGGAGCACGTGCGGGTCGACACGCCGGTGGTCGCCTGGCCGCTGTTCCAGGGGATCGCGCGGGACCCCGAGCGAATCCGGGCCACGGTCGAGGGCTACCTGCTCGACCCCGACCGCGCCTGGGGCGACCCCGACGACCCCGCGCGGCCGTTCTTCCCCGTGCCCAGCGTGGGCTACGAAGACCCCGCCTACGACCACGCCAAGGACGGCTACTACTGGCGCGGGCAGGCCTGGCTCGTGCCGGCCTACGCCGCCTGTGAGGCGCTGTTCAAGTACGGCTGGGAGGCGGAGTCGCGCGAGCTGCGCCGGCGGATCCTGCGCGGGATCACCAAGGCGCACGCCAACGGGATCTACGAGACCTACGACGCGCGCGCGAGCCGGATCGGCTTCGGCTCGGGGAGCCTCACCGGCGCCGGCGAGCCCGGGGCGTTCCTGATCGGGCTCTCCACCGGGCCGGTGGCCGAGCTGCTGCTCAGTCGCCACGAGCGCGAGCGCCTGGTCAAGCCCACGGACTCGGCGGTCCAAGGCTACGTGCACGACGTGCGCGCGCTGGTCAGCGACGAGCCCCTGCTGCGGGTCGAGCTCGCCAGCCGGGCCTTCGTCCCCCTGACCCGCCTCGCCACCCGCGACGGCTCGCCGCTCTTGACCCCCGGCCTCGCGGGGCTCGAGCTCGAGCTCCGCGACCCGGCGGGCAACCTGCCCCCCGGGGAGACGCGGCTCACGCTCTTCGGGCGCGGCGACTGGACCGTGTGGGGCCTGGGCGGCGACGGCCCGACCCTCGAGCTGCGGCCGGCCCGCCGCGGCGCCGACCTGGAGCTGGTGCTCCCGCGCAACGACGCCGGCCGCTTCGCGCGCTACGTGCTGCTGCCCCCGGGGGCGAGCCGCCCCTGAGCGCGCTCAGCGCAGGGGCACGCGCACGATCCGGAAGGGCGCGAAGCCCCCGAGGGCGTCGAGGTCCTCGCCGATCACGTGGTGCAGCTCGCTGCAGGTCGCGTAGAGGTAGGCCTCGTCGGGGGGCAGGCTCAAGCCGTCGGGCCAGGCGAGCAGCTCGGGGTCGCGCGCGAGGACCGAGAGCTCGCCCGCGGCGTTCGAGATCGCGAGCGCGTCGGCCTCGATCGCGGTCAGGTAGACGTTGCCCGCGGAGTCGGCCACGATCCCGTCGGTGATCGGCTTGGGCCCGTGCTCGACCACCTGCGCGGCGAGGGCGTCGTCGTCGAGGGCGGGGTCGCGCAGCGCCGCGGTCGGCACGCGGTAGAGGACCGCGCCGGCGAGCGGGCCGTAGTAGAGCTGCTCGCCGTCGGCGGAGAGCGCGATCGAGTCGACGTCGATCTGCAGCGGGAGCCCGAAGGCCTTCATGAAGCGCCCTTGGACCACCACGTGCTGGTCGACGGCCAGGACCGAGGTGTGGTTCTCGAGCACCCGCCGCGCCGTCTGCGTCGCGATGTCGTAGACGATCAGCGCGGGGTCGAACTCGAAGGGGCTGGGGTCGGCGACGTAGATCACGTCCCGCGCGCTGTCGACGACGAAGTCGTTGAGCATGGAGCCCGACCCGGCGACGTCGTCGGGGAACACGAAGCGGTGCCGGAGCTCGCCGGTCGCGGTGTCGAAGGCCGTGAGGCTCGCGGGCTCCGAGCCGTAGTCGCCGTGGTCGAGCACCCACAGCCAGCCGCGGGCGTCGATCCGCAGCGCGAGCGGGGTCACGAAGAAGGGTCCGTCTTCGCGCTCGCCCTGCCAGCCCGCGTCGGGGAACAGCGCGTAGCCGCCGTCGGGGAGGACCCGCGCCAGGTGCTCGCGCGGCGCGGCCTCGGGGTGGAAGGTGAAGAACACGGTCCCGTCGGCGGCGACCGCCAGGTTCCCGGGCGGCGCGGGGAGCTCGACCACGACCTCGATCGCCCCCGCCGAGCGGATCGGCGCGGTGCCGGCGGGGAGCGCCGTGTTGCGCTTCGCGGGGTTGGGGGAGAAGGCGCAGCCGGCGAGGAGGGCCAACGCCGCGAAGCTCACGGTCTTGTTCATGGGGGCAGCTTACCGACCTCACGGGGCGGTCGCGATCGCCTGCGTCCCGGGGCTAGAAGCGGAGCCGGAGCCCGAAGGTCACGCCGCCTATCGGGTCGGTGGAGAACACGCCCAGGCGCATGTTGGGGTCGTTCTGCTCGAGGGGCTGGGCGTCGCGGCGCCGGAGCCAGGAGCCGCGCACGCCGAGCACGAGGCTCAGGTCTGCGCCGTCGAACTCCCACAGTCGGCGCACCAGGCGGACCTCGGCGTCGACGACGGTCGCCCCGTTCAGGTAGGCCGAGCCCCCCAGCTGGACCTCCAGGGCGAGGGTGTCCTCGATCAGCTCGCCGCGGATCAAGCCGCCGACGTAGGGCGAGAGGAAGCTGTAGGCCCGACCCACCCGGCCCTGGGCCTGGCGCGAGGTGAGGGTGTAGTCGAACCACGTCAGCGCGATCCCGACCTCGGGGGTGATCGACCAGGCCCCGAGCTTCAGGCTCAGCCACGGCGCGCGGTAGGTCAGGCGAAAGGTGTCGAGGATCAGCCCGCTGTTCACGATCGCGTCGCGCGGGAACTGGGCGCGCTGGCTGACCAGCGACTCGGCGAGCCGGTCGCGGCCGTGGAACTCCGCGTGGACGTAGGTCACGTGCAGCTCGTGGCTCCCGAACGCGACCAGCGAGAGGTCCACGTAGGGGAGCACGCCGAGCTTGGTGAGCCCGATCTCCTGGGTCGTGGGTCGGTGGTGCGAGGTCGTCCCCGGTTGCCCGGTGCGCGGCGTCTGCAGGTGCCCCTCGACGCCGCCGATCCACACCCCGAGGGTGATCTGGACCTCGAGCGCAGGCGGGCCTTCCTCCTCCGCGACGCGCGGCGCGGGCCGCGTGCGCGCCGCGTCGAGGCTCTGCGGCTCGCTCAGGCGCGGCAGCGGCGGGGGCCAGGCGGGGTCTTCTCCCTCCTGGGGGAGGGCGGGGGCGGCGACGACGAGGAGCAGCGCGAGCTGCAGGAGGGTCGTCCGCTGCGGAGGGATCGCGGGGGAGCCTGGGGCGTGGCGGCGTGGGGTCACTGCCCCGAAGCTAGCCACCGCAGGCGCGGCCGAGGATTAGAGAACGATTAGCGGCTCTAACCATCGCGCGACGGGCCCCTGCCGAGCGCTCGAGCGCGCGCGCGTCGGATAGGATCCCGCCCTGGAAGGAGCGCCCCATGGCGATTCGCACCTTGGTGACCTCGTTGGCCCTGAGCGCGGGGGCCGCGCTCGCGGGCCCCGGCGGCCTGTTCCGCTCGCCCGACGTGAGCGCGACCCAGGTCGTGTTCGTCTACGGCGACGACCTCTGGCTCGCCCCGCGGGAGGGCGGCACGGCCCAGCGGCTCACGAGCCCCGTCGGCGCCGAGTCCTTCCCGCGCTTCAGCCCCGACGGGAACTCCGTCGCCTTCGTCGGGCACTACGAGGGCGCCAACGACCTCTACGTGCTGCCCACCGCCGGCGGGACCCCGGTGCGGGTCACCCACCACCCGAGCCGGGAGCGGCTCTGCGGCTGGACCCCCAAGGGCGAGCTGGTGTTCGCGAGCGACGCGCTCTCACCGAGCGGGCGGGTGCAGCGCCTGTTCCGCGTGAGCGCGAGCGGCGGATTGCCCGAGGTCTACCCCATGCCCTACGCGGCCTCGGGGGCGCTGAGCGCCGACGGCCGCTACCTGGCCTACACGCCGCACAGCCTCGACTTCGCCTCCTGGAAGCGCTACCAGGGCGGCATGGCCACCGACGTGTGGCTGTTCGACCTGCAGGAGAACCGCGCGCGCCAGGTCACCACCTGGGAGGGCAACGACACCGCGCCCATGTGGCACGGGGGCGTCCTCTACTACCTCTCCGACGCGGGCCCCGTGCCGCGGCTCAACCTCTGGGCCTACGACCCGGCCAAGGACGCGCACACCCAGCTCACGACCTTCAGCGACTACGACGTGCGCTCGCCCTCCATGGGCCCAGGCCCCGAGGGCCAGGGCGAGATCGTCTACCAACGCGGGGGCCGGATCGAGCTGCTCGACCTCGCCACCCTGAAGACCCGCGCCCTCGAGCTGACGATCCCCGGCGACCG
>JAGQRJ010000485.1 GCA_020425635.1 Planctomycetota bacterium
CCTCGGCTCGCGGCTTCCCCCCCCAGGCTTGCTGCAAGCCCTGGCGGCCGCGGCTGCCCGGCGCCCTGAGGCCGTCACCCCCTGGCTCGCCGAGCGCCTGCCGGGCGCGACCGCCGAGCTGCACCAGCCCCTGGGCGAGCTGCTCGGCCGCCACGGAGGAGACGCTCCGAGCTCGCCCGACGCCCGGGTCGGGCACGCCCTGGGGCTCCTCGCGCGCGACGCGACCGCGGGCAGCGCGGCCGTGGTGGGGATCCTGGCAGACGCCGAGCTGAGTCCCCGTCAGCGCCAGGAGGCGCTCGAGGCCTTCGACCGAGCCCCGGGCGACCTCTTCCTCGAGCGCGCCCGCGAGGCCCTCGACGCCGGTGGCGGCACCGCCGAGTTGGCCTGGGTGTTCCACGACCTCGGCCAGCCCGAAGACGCGCCGCGCGTCGCGCGCTTGCTGGCCGCCCACGACTACGACGTCGCCAACGCCGCCGTCGACGCCCTCGCGGGCGTGCTGGCGCGGGGGGAGCTGGGCGAACACGCCGCCCCGACCCGGGCGGCCGTGCGCGAGGCGCTCCGCCTCTTGCGCGCCGAGCACCCCGCCGGCCAAAACCGCCTCGCCGACGGCCTGGCCGAGGCCCTCGGCGAGCTGGAAGCCGACCTGTCGCCGCCTGCGTCCAGCCCGTAGAGTGCTCTGCGGGTGCGATCGGCGCCCAAGGGAGGCGCACATGACGAGCTTTGCGTCCTGGGCTCGCGCGCGAGGAGCGAGCCTCGAAGGCGAGCGAGTCCGAGACTTCGGTGACCCCGAACTGGAGGCGCGCGCGCTGCGCGAGGGCGCTGGCCTGTGGGGACGCGCCGGGTGGGAGGTGATCCGCCTCGGCGGAGGCGACCGCCTGAGCTTCCTCCACAAGTACTGCACCCAGGACGTCGCCAAGCTGCCCCCTGGGCGCTCGACCTACGCCTGCTGCCTCACGGTCAAGGGGACCCTCGTCGGCGAGTTCACCCTGCACGCCGAGGCCGACGCCGCGCTGCTCGTGACGCCGCCCGGCGGCGCCGCGCCGCTCCTGGCTCACCTCGGCAAATACGCGGTGTTCGACGACGTGCAGCTGGCCCTCGCCGACGACCTGAGCCTGCTCTCGGTCTACGGCCCCGCCGCCCCCGCGGCCGTGGCCAAGGCGCTCGGCGTGTCCGCGCCGGAGGCGGGCGCGAACCTGCGGGTCGAGCACGCCGGCGCGTCGCTGCTGGTCGGGCGCGACGACCCGGCAGGGGTCCCCGGATTCGACCTGTTCGTCCCCAGCGAGGGCTGCGCAGCGCTGGCCGAGGCGCTGGCCGCCGTGGCCACCCCCGTCGGCGAGTGGGCCGTCGAGCGCCTGCGGGTCGAGCAGGGCTGGCCCCTGTTCGGGGTCGACATGAGCGAGAAGACGATCCCCACCGAGGCGGGGCTCAAGGAGCGCGCGGTCAGCTTCAGCAAGGGCTGCTACCTCGGCCAGGAGGTCGTCGTCCGGATCGAGCACCGCGGGCACGTGAACCGCAGCCTCGTAGGCCTCTCGCTCCCCCCGGGCGCAGGCCCCGCGCCCCTGCCGGTCTTCCTCGGCGAGAAGGAGGTCGGCCAGGTGACCACGATCTCGGGCGAGGCGGGGATCGGGATCCTGCACCGCAAGGCCACCGAGCCCGACACACGGGTCCGCCTGGGCGCGCCAGACGGACCCGAGGCGACGGTATGCGGCTTGCCGCGCGAGTGAGCCGCGGTCCCTCGCTGGCCCTGGCGCTGGCCCTCGTCGCGGGCTGCGGCGTCGTCGACCCGAGCGCCGAGCGCGCGCTTCCGCCGGTCGTGGTCCGCCCGCTCGCGCCCGGGGAGCCGGCGCTCGTGATCGGCGTGGTCGGCGACACCGGCACCGGGCGCGCCGACCAGTACGAGGTCGCCGAGGCCATGGCGCGGCGAGTGGAGCGCGAACCCTGGGCCTTCGCCGTGTTCCTCGGCGACAACTTCTACATGGACGGCGTCGCCTCGGTGGACGACCCCCAGTGGCAGACCAAGTTCGAGGACGTCTACGCGGCGCCCAGCCTGCGCGACCTCCCCTGTTACGCGGTCCTCGGCAACCACGACCACCAGGGCAACGTCCAGGCCCAGGTCGACTACAGCGCGCGCTCGGCGAGGTGGCGCATGCCCGCCACGCACTACGCCTTCGAGGAGCGCCTCAGCGACGGGACGCTGGTCGGGTTCTTCATGCTCGACACCACGGTGCTGAACCCCGACACGGCCCAGGGCCAGGCGCACCGCGCGTGGCTCGCGGAGCAGCTCGCCGCCAGCCAGGCCGATTGGAAGGTGGTGTGCGGCCACCACCCGGTCTACGCGACCTGCCGCAAGCGCCCCAACCACCGCACCCGCATGGCCGCGTTCCTCGAGCAGACCCTGATCGACGGCGGGGTCGACCTCTACCTCGGCGGGCACGACCACGTGCTCGAGCTCAGCCCGTCGATCGAGGGGGTGCGTTACGTGACGTCTGGCGCAGGGGCCGGCTCCGACAAGGCCTACCCGATCGAGTGGAGCGAGGCCGCGGAGTACGTCGCCACCGGGGGCGGCTTCGTGGTCTTGCGCGTCACCCGCGAGGACCTCGTGATCGAGTTCGTGCGGCTCGCGGGTGAGACGCAGTATGCGTGCACCCTGCGCAAGGACGCTCGGTGAGCCACGTCTTGTGTTGGGGCGACGTCGGCTGGGACGTCTACGCCGGGCGCCCCGCTCCGCTCCCTGGCGGCTGCGCGCTCAACGTGGCCACCGCCCTGCGCGCGGCGGGCGCCGAGGTCGCCGTGGGCGGCGCGCTGGGGCCCGACGGCGCGCCCCTCCGTCGCTACCTCCAGCGCCTGGGGGTCGACACCGCGGCGCTGCTGGAGCTCGAGGGTCCCACCCCGCGTCAGGAGCTGCGCGTGCTCGCCGACGGCGAGCGCGAGTTCGCGGAGTACCGACCCGGGGTGCTCCTGCGCTACGACCCCGGTGCAGCCCTCGACCCGATCCGCGCCTGCCGCTTGCTCTACGTCCCCGTGTTCGACCACACCCTGCCCTGGGTGCGCTGGGTCCTCGAGCAGGCGCCGCACACCCGCCTGGCCCTCGACCTCATGAACCTCAGCGACGTCGACCCGGCCTTCATGGAGCTCGCCGTCGACCGGGCGGCCTACGTGTTCGCGGGGTTGCACGCGGAGCGCCAGGCCGCCGAGGTGGAGCGCTTGGCTGGCTTCGCGCGGCGGACGGGCGCGGCGACGGTGGTCACCACCCTCGGCCCCCGCGGGGCCAGCGCCCACACCCGGGAGGGGCGCCTCGACCTCCCCGCCCCGCCGGTGCCGGGTGGGGTCGTCGACACCACCGGCTGCGGCGACGCCGTGGCCGGGACCTTCCTCGCCCACGCCGAGCGAGGTGCGCCGCTCCCCGCGGCGCTGGGCGCAGCCCTCGAGCGCGCCGCCCGGGTCGCCGGTCACCTCGGCGCCGTCGGGCCGCTCGAGCCCGAGGCCGAGGAGGGTTAGCTAGCCCGCCTGGGTCAGGCGGCCCGACGCGTGCGCGCGACCCCAGGCCCGCAGGCGGCGCTTGGCCTCTTGCAGGCGCACCTCGCGCATGAGGCGCGCGGCGTAGGGCATGTGCTCGAGGTGCTCCGCGCAGAAGCCCTTGCCGTCGACGGTTGCCGCACCGCAGCATGCGCAGGCCGCAGGCCCCTGCACCAGGTCGAGAACACGCAAGGACTCGGGCTCTCCGTTGATCCGCTTCATGTCGCGCGCTGCCTTTCGGCGGACACGCTGCATGCAGCGTGCCAGCTTGCGTACAGCGCCCTCCCGCTGCGTGCCTTGCTGCGCCTCGGAATCAGCCTCTCTCGCATGCAACCCAGCGTCTATGCGGGTTTCCGCCTGCCTTCCTTGTGAGCGCCGCGTCGTGGGCTCCCCTGCGTGGGTCGATCGGCGCCAGGGCGGGCCTCCTCAGAACGGGCATTCTGGCGCGTTACGGCGCCAAGGGATCGGGCGAATCTGTCGTATCTCCCTGCGGCGTGACGCGTTGCGCTGACGCGCTGCGTGTATCTGCAGGAGTTCGTCCCGTGCCTCTGGGCCTCGGCCTCGGACTCGGACTCGGACTCGGACTCACGCGGCTCGCTCCGCCAACGATCCTCCCTCCGCGTCCCTCTGCGTCCTCCGCGTTGAATGCCTTCCTCTGCCTCTGTCCCTGCCTCGGGAAGAGAGCGACGCGCGGGAGCGCGACGGCGGGCGGAGGCAAGCTCCGCCCCTACGGCTTGGTACCCAAAGGTCTCGCACTCGGGAAGAGAGCGGCGCGCGGGAGCGCGGCGGCGGGCGGAGGCGAGCTCCGCCCCTACGGCTTG
Organism: Planctomycetota bacterium; assembly: GCA_020425635.1. Lineage (GTDB taxonomy): Bacteria > Planctomycetota > J058 > J058 > J058 > JAGQRJ01. Next base: position 4,338 of record JAGQRJ010000485.1, read on the forward strand.
GTACCCA
>JAGQRJ010000068.1 GCA_020425635.1 Planctomycetota bacterium
CCGCCGAGCGTCGCCGAGCTGCGCTCGCGCTGCTCGAGCGCGAGGACCTGCTCGACGCCGCGGCAGAGGCCATGGAGGCGCTGGGCTACGTAGGAGAAGACCCGCTCAAGCGCCTGGGCTACCTGATCGCCACCAGCCGCCTACTCGCCAAGCCGCTGTCCGCGATCCTGCTCGCGCCTTCGGGGTCGGGGAAGTCCGAGTTACTCGAGGTGCTGACCCAGCTCCTGCCCCCGAGCGCGGTCGAGTTCCTCAGTCGGATCTCGCCGGCCGCCCTCTACTACGCGGGGGCGGACTGGCTGCGGCACAAGCTGATCCTGGTCGACGAGTCGAGCGGCTCGGCCGACGCGGACTACGCCGTGCGCACGCTGCAGTCGAAGGGCTTCCTCCGCCTGGCCGTCCCGCTCAAGGGCCGGACCGAGCAGTTCGTGGCCCGGGGGCCGATCGCGCTCATGAGCGGGACCACGTCGAGCACGATCAACCCCGAAAACCTCTCCCGCTGCCTGCAGCTCGTGCTCGACGACTCGGCCGAGCAGACGCAGCGAATCCAACGCGCACAACGCGCGGCCTGGGCTGGCCGCAGACGAGACCCGATCGACCTGGCGCCCTGGCGAGACGCCCAGAGCCTGCTCGAGTCGCTCCCGGTCACGATCCCGTTCGCGGAGCAGCTCGAGTTCCCCGCCCGGACCACCCACGACCGGCGCGGCAACCAGAAGTTGCTCGGGCTCGTCGCCGCCCACGCGCTGCTCCACCAGCGCCAGCGCGCCCGCGATCCCCTGCAGGGCGTCGTGGCGACGCATGAGGACTACGCCGCGGTCTACGCGCTCTTGGCGCCTCGGGTTGCGGGGGAGGTCGAGGGCCTGTCCGCGCGCGCCGAGCGTGCCTACCGCACGCTCGCGGCGGAATCAGGGGCGAAGACGCGGCGAGAGCTGTCTGCGCTCCTGGGCTGGGGCTACAACACCGCGAAGCGCGCACTCGCCGAGCTCGAGGCCCAGGAGCTGGTCGCCCGCTCCGACTCGGGGCCGCCGGTGCGCTACCGCTTGCTGGACCGCTCGCTGCTGGAGGCTGGCGAGTCGTTGGTGTCGCCGGTTGCGCTGCAGGCGGGGTCGCCCGCCGCCGGCGACGGCGACGCGGCGCGCGCCGCTTGCCACCCGGTTGCCAACGGGAAGAAAGCCCTCCGCAGGAGTTAGCGCGCGGTTGCCAGGCGTTGCCAGGCGATTGCCACCCGCCAAGTGCCTGCGCCTGCGGCCCTTGCGCCCGAATTCACCCGCGCTTGGCAATCCGGCCGGCGCAACACCGACAGCCGACGCGCTGTTCGTCGCCGGCTAGTCCGGCAAAGGAGTCCCTGTGCCCCGACGAAGCCCACTGACCTGGCAGGCCGCGATCGAGCGGTTTCAAACGCACCTCCGCGCGCGGAACCTGTCGCCGCTCACGGTCTACGGCTACCGACTCGAGGTCGAGCGGCTCGCCTCGTGGCTGGGCGAGGCGAGCGCAGGCCCGGCGAGCGTGACCAGCGACCGGCTACGCGGCTACCAGGCCGGCCTGCTCGCCGGAACCGCGAGCCGCAGCGGGCGGCCCCTCTCCGGGCGCAGCGTCTACCGGGTCGCGTGCTCGCTGAGCGCGTTCTTCGCCTGGCTCACCCGGGAGGGCGAGCTCGTCCGGGACCCCGCGGCGGGCCTCGAGCGGCCCCGCTACGGCGAGCGCCCTCCGGGGGTCGTTCTGACCCCCGACGAGGCGCGGAGGCTGCTCGAGGCCGCCGACGCCTCCGGGCCCGCGGCGCTCCGCAACCGGGCGTTGGTCGAGCTGCTCTACGCCACGGGGCTGAGGCGGGCCGAGGCCCTGGCCCTCGACCTCGGGGAGTACGACCCCGGCGAGCGCCTGATCGTGGTCCGTCGCGGTAAGGGCGGGAAGGGGCGGCAGGTGCCGCTCGTGCGCTCGGCCGCGCTGCGGCTCGACGCCTACCTGGCCCACGGGCGCACGCCGGAGCGCGGCGGCACCTGCTCCGCGCTGTTTCTGACGCGCTACGGAAAGCGCCTGGGGTCGGCGAGCCTCATGCGGCTCCTGCACCGCTCAGCAGAGCAGGCCGGGATCACGAAGCCCGTGACGCCGCACACCCTGCGCCGCTCCTTCGCCACGCACCTGCTGCAGGCGGGGGTGGACCTGCGCTCGATTCAGCTCTTGCTCGGTCACTCCAAGCTCTCGACCACCGCGACCTACCTCTGCCTGAACCCTGAAGAGCTTCGCCGCGAGATCCTCCTGCACCACCCCCGCGAACGGCTCGATCCCTGACCGCCCGGCTGACCCTCGAGCGCGCGCTGGGCCGCCTGCTCGAGTGGCGGATCGCCGGGAACTACTCGGCGCGGACCACCCGCGACGAGCAGCGGAGCCTTGCGCTTCAGCTACCTCGGCTCGGAGCCCCGCTGGCGCGGGCCGAGCGCGAGCACGTCGAGGCCTGGATCGCGACGCGCCTGACCGAGGTCAAGGCGGTCTCCGTGTCCCGTGAGCTGTCCAGGCTTCGGGTCCTGTTTCGCTTGCTCGTGCACGACGGACTGCTCGCGAGCGACCCGACGCAGGGGCTGCGCGTCGCCCTCGAGGCCCCGGTCTTGCTCGTGCTCTCTCCAGCGCAGGTCTCGCGCCTCCTGGCCGAGGCCTCGCGCGAGCTCCCTGCGCGGCGGTCGCTTGCTGTGCGCGCAGCGATCGCCTCGCGCAACCGGCTGGTGCTCGAGCTGCTCTACGCCCTCGGCCTGCGCGCCTCCGAGCTCTGCGGCTTGCGCGCGGTGGACGTGGACCTGGCCGAGGGCTACGTCCGGTTTGCGCGGGTGAAGGGCGGGAAGGCGGCGGAGCTGCCCTTGCCGACCTCGGTCGTGCCTTGGGTCGAGCGCTACTTGCTCGACGGTCGACCACGCTTGGCGGGCGACGAGTCCCTCGCGGCAGGCCGGCTGCTCCTCACGGAGCGCGGTCGCCCGCTGACCCCCAACCACCTGGGCCGAATTCTCGATCGCGTAGCAGCGCGCGCGGGAGTCCGCGCGTACCCGCACGCCCTGCGGCGCTCCGTGGCCTCGCACCTCGTGCAGGGCGGGGCGACGCTCCCGGCCGTGCAGCACCTGCTCGGACACCGGAGCTTGAACACCACCCAGCGCTACGTCCGCCTCGGGCTCGTGGACCTGCGCGCGGCCGTCGAGGTGCTCGAGGGCTGAGGCTTAGGCCTACTCAGAAAGTCGCTGGCTCCAGTAGCCGGGGAGCCTGCTCTGGTGGGCCACCGCGACGACTCGTATGTGGTCGGGAAGGTCTACGAAGACCACGCGATAGGGGAAGCGTTTGATCCGCGCCGCTCTCACTGAAGCAGCGTGGTCTCCGGGCATTGGTTGGGAGGCCTCAGGGAAGTGCCCCACCTGCTCCAAGGTGCGGGCCAGGTGCTGGAAGAAGCGCTTCCCAAGTCCGGCTTCGCGGGCTTCGTACCAGGCGTAGGCCTCAGCCGCTTCGCGCTCGGCGGTCGAGTCGAGCTTGACCGGCTTGGTCATGCACCGCGTTCGGCGTGCCGGCGTTGGATCCGATCGAGCACGACCTGCCAGTCCTCGGCGGGACCCGCTTCGCCCGACACAACCCGCTCGACGCGGCGCTGGATCTCCTCGATCCACTCCTGAGAGAACGTCCCAACCTCGTCGTCGCTGTCGACGCTCTCGAGCAGGTCGTGTGCGAGGCGAATGCGCTCGTCGGCGGTCAGCTGCAGTGCTCGAGCGAGCACGTCCTTCGCGGCGTTGGTCATGCCTTCAGAGTAGCGGAATCGAGCCGGAGCGGGAATCCCGTTTCGGTGAGACCCGCGGACCGAGCTCCGTGGCGGTCTTGCGGGCCCAGGGCGAACCTGGAAGCCCGCTACCCAGGCCGCTACCGTGTACCTAAACCCGAGCTAAGGAGAAGCTAAGTGCATGGTCCGTAAGCGTCGGAGGGCCCGATGTAACAGTAGGGCTCTTCTACTACCGGCTGCTCGGGCACTGCGGAGTCGCCTGGAGGGGCAACTCCCAGGCTCGCCTGCGCTTCTTGGACCCGGCTGGCGACACGGTGCGACCTGGGTCCGCAAATGCCCGAGGTCGCCAGGCTCCCGGCGGGCTCTCTGACTGCCGGTTGAGCTACGAGGGTCCCGCCACGTCGGGCCGGTTAGCGCCGCGGACGGCTCGGGTAGCGTCCTCCGCGGGGCATGATCGTCGCCGCGAGGGCGGTGGGATCCGGCCAGGAGCGAGCTGACCCC
>JAGQRJ010000486.1 GCA_020425635.1 Planctomycetota bacterium
ACGTCCCGCCCGAGCTCGAGGTCGCGGGCCGCGTAGACGATCCCCATTCCTCCGCGGCCGAGGACGCGGTGGACGACGAACTGCGGGCCGAGGCAGTCCGCCTCTGGCGGGGAGAGGTCGTCAGCGGGGAGCATGCCCCTAGCCTAGCCCGCAAAGCTCACCACGAGGTGGTGAGTTTGCGGGGTAGCCGCTCCCCTGGCCGGAGGCAGGAAGCACGTGACAGCGGGCGGGGTACGGGCGACCATGACCGCCGTGAACTCCGTCGTCCTCGCCGTGTTCGGCCTGTGCGCCTTCGCGCTCGCCTACCGCTTCTACTCCCGCTTCCTCGCGACCCGGATCTTCGCCCTCGACGGCGAGCGCGAGACCCCCGCCCACACCCGCAGCGACCGGGTCGACTTCGTCCCGACCTCGCGGCACGTGCTCTTCGGCCACCACTTCACCTCGATCGCCGGCGCGGCGCCGATCCTCGGGCCGGCGATCGCCGTGATCTGGGGCTGGGTCCCGGCCCTGATCTGGGTCGTGTTCGGGAGCGTGTTCGTGGGCGCGGTCCACGACTTCGGCTGCCTGTTCGTGAGCACGCGCAACGGCGGAAGCAGCATCGCGGACCTGACCGGCAAGATCGTCGGGCCCCGGGCGCGGCTCTTGTTCCTCCTGTTCGTGCTGTTCTTGACCTGGGTCGTGATCGCGGTGTTCGCCGTCGTGATCGGGACCTTGTTCGACGCCTACCCCGCCACCGTGCTCCCGGTGAACTTCGAGATCGTGTTCGCGGTGGGGATCGGCTACCTGGTGCACAAGCGCGGGGTCGGGCTCCTGATCCCCTCGCTCGTGGTCCTGGTCTCGCTCTACCTCATGATCGGGGTCGGGGTCTGGATCGGCTCCGACTGGCACCTGCCCGCGCTGATCGGGAGCCCGGTCCAGACCTGGGTGGTGCTGCTCGTCATCTACTCCTTCGTGGCCTCGGTGCTCCCGGTGTGGCTGCTGCTCCAGCCGCGCGACTTCATCAACTCGCACCAGCTCTTCGTCGGCCTGGGCGCGCTCTACCTGGGCTTGTTGATCGTGCACCCCACGGTGCAGGCGCCGGCCTTCGACCCCCACCCCGAGGGCGCCGGGCCCTGGTTTCCGCTCCTGTTCATCACCATCGCCTGCGGCGCGATCTCGGGGTTCCACGGGCTGGTCGGCTCGGGGACCACGTCGAAGCAGGTCGACAACGAGCTCGACACCCGCCCGATCGGCTACGGGTCCATGCTCGGCGAGGGCTGCCTCGCGCTCATGGCCCTCCTCGCCTGCTGCGCCGGCTTCGAGAGCGAGGCCGAGTGGGCTCAGCACTACGCGAGCTGGAACGCCGCCAACGGGCTGCGCGACAAGCTCGGCGCCTTCGTCGAGGGCGGGGCCTCCTTCCTCCAGGGCTTGCCGCTTCTGACCCCCGAGCTCTCGCAGGCGATCCTCGCGGTGATCGTGATCAGCTTCGCGGCCACGACCCTCGACACCGCCACGCGGATCCAGCGCCTGATCGTGCAGGAGCTCGCCGCGGGCTACCAGCTCGCGCCCTTGCAGAACACCTACGTCGCCTCGGCGATCGCGGCCTTCTCGCCGCTGATCCTGGTGTTCGGCGGGAGCACGACCCCCGACGGCAAGACCAAGCCCTACTTCCTCGAGCTCTGGCCGATCTTCGGCGCGAGCAACCAGCTCCTCGGGGCCCTCTCGCTGCTGGTGCTCAGCTTCTACTTGATCCGCAGGGGCAAGAACGCGTGGTTCGTCCTCGTGCCCACGGCGCTGCTCTCGTTCATGACGATCTTCGCGCTCCTGGTGCACCTGCAGCGCTTCGTCGCCGACGGGCAGGTGCTGCTGGCCGTGCTCTCGGTCGTGCTCTTGAGCTTGGCGGCCTGGGTCCTGGCCGAAGGGGTGTTGAAACTACGCGCCTTACGGCGAGGGGAGGTCGATCAGGACGGGCTGGAGTGAAAGCTTAAGTTTTGTGTTGAATGGACTTGCGTCGATCCCCGCGCGTGGCGCCCCCTAGAGAAATACGTGTGGGCTAGACTGCATCTCACACCGCGCCGGCCTCCGCGTAACACCGGCGCCCGAACTCCTTGCACCGCAGAGGACCCTATGCGCCTGCGAATCCTACTCAGTCTCTGCGTCGTGGCCACGCTCTCGGTCGCGCTCGCTCCCTTCGCCCCCGCCCAGGACGGCCCCACCGACGTCGCCAAGGCGCACGACATCCTGGCCCGCATGGGCGCCGCTCAGGGCGACGCGCTCTGGGACCTCTCGCTCGAGCTCGAGCAGGTCGGCGCTCCGGCCGCCGACTCGGTGTCCGACGCGCTCAAGACCGCCCGCGGCGGCCAGCGCCTGGCGCTGGCCAAGACCTTGCTCGCGATCGGCGACGACGGCAAGCAGAGCTTGGCGATCCAGTCCCTGCGCGACGTGGTCCGCGGCGACGACCCGCGGGAGCTGCGCGTGCTCGCCTGCGACCTGCTCATGGGTCACGCCCGGCGCAACGACGTGCTCGCGCTCAAGCGCGAGGTCGACGGCGTCCGCGACCCCTACGTCAAGATCGCGCTGCTGAAGCTGCTCAAGGCCAAGCGGGTCGACAAGTCCGCGGACACCAGCCTCCGCGAATACCTCCGCTCGGAGGACGCGGGCGTGCGCTACGCCGCGGCGTTGGCCCTGGCCGAGACCGGCAACGTCGACGTGGCGAAGATGGTCCTGCACCAGCTCAAGGACGAGCCGACCCCCCGCGGGCGGCGCGCCGCCGCCTACCTCGAGCAGGAGAAGCTCCTGGCCCAAGTCGAGGAATACAGCGGGGTCGAGGGCGAGAGCGCCATCGTGCGCCAGCTCAAGCGCCAGCTCGAAGACCTCGAGGGTCAGAACGAGGAGCTCGTGGCCAAGCTGCGCTCCGGGATCCCCGAAGGCGGGGCCCAGGGCGGCGGCGAGAGCTTCGAGGGCGCGGCCCTGCTGCGCGAGATCATGCAGCGGATCGAGGGCGAATACGTCGACGGCGAGAAGACCGACCCGCGCAAGCTGCTCAACGCGGCCGCGAGCGGCCTCGTCGACTCCCTCGACCCGTTCTCGAGCTACATGAGCAAGGAGTCGCTGGCCGACTTCAGCCAGGACATGAACCAGGAATACGGCGGGATCGGCGCCGTGATCGGCAAGGACCCCAAGACCGAGTACCTCACGATCCAGCGCCCCTTCCCCGGCGCGCCGGCCTACGAGGCGGGGCTGCGGACCCTGGACGTGATCCTCAAGGTCGGCGAGGTCGACACCCGTGAGCACACCGTGGCGGACCTCGTGGACAAGCTCAAGGGCAAGCCCGGCACGGAGGTCGAGATCACGGTCAAGCGCTTCATGAACGACGAGGAGTTCACGCTCAAGATCAAGCGCGAGCAGGTCACGATCAACAGCGTGCGCCACGACATGCTCCCGGGGCAGGTCGGCTACCTCCAGCTCACGACCTTCGGGCAGTACGCGGCCAAGGACGTCGAGGGGGCGCTCGCCGACCTCGAGGGGCGCGGCATGCGCGGGCTGATCTTCGACCTGCGCGGCAACGGCGGCGGCTACCTGCGCGAAGCGGTCATGATCGCCGACAAGTTCCTCAACGACGATCAGCTCGTGGTCTACCAGGAGGGCCGCAAGGGGAGCCCCCACGAGCGCCGCAAGGAAGACGGCGGCCCGCGGATCGCGCCGCTCCGTCGCGCGCAGCCCAAGCACCCGGACTACCCGCTCGTGTTCCTCGTCGACGAGAACACCGCGAGCGCGAGCGAGATCGTCTCCGGGGCGCTGCAGCACCACCAGCGCGCGGTGCTCGTGGGCGCGCGGACCTTCGGCAAGGGCAGCGTGCAGAACGTCATGCCCCTCGACTCCGAGAACCAGGAGAGCGCGCTGCGCCTCACGATCGCCTACTACTACCTGCCCGACGGGCGCTGCATTCACCGCACCCGCGACGTCGAGACCTGGCGCTTCAACACGCAGATGCGCTTCGAGATCGAGCGTTGGAAGCGCGAGGGCAAGCTCAACGCCGCCCTCGCCGACGAGCTGCTCGAGCGCTACAAGCCCGCCGCGGGCGGCGTCGAGCCCGACTACGCGGTCGAGCTCCCGGACTTCCCGCAGGCCGTGCTCCGCGCGCTGGGGCCGGTCTACGACCTGCAGCTGCTCGAGGGCTACGTGAAGGCCCAGTGGCTGGAGCACAAGGACCTGTTCCACAGGCTCGCGCTGGGCGACGCGTTCGACCCCCACGCTTACCCGCACTTCGACGCGCTCTGGGATCAGGTCCAGGCCAAGCTCGACGAGGCCGGGCGCGAGGCGCTGAAGCCCGAGCACCTGCGTCGGGCGCTGCGGGCCATGGTGCGCCGCTTCGCCCAGGACGACCTGCAGCGCGAGCTGACCAGCGACTACCAGGAGGATCGCCAGCTCCAGGCGGCGATCGTGGTCCTCGCGGAGGAGCTGGGCCTGAACCTCGCTGAGCAGCCAGAGATGAAGTTCATTCCCGAGCGCTTCCCCGAAGGGGTCAAGCGCACGCGCGAGATCGGCGCCGGGACCCCGGACGACAAGCCCGAGGAGGGGCGGAAGTTCAAGTAGGGTCGCCTCCGACCGGTCCTCAGCGGGCGCAGGCCGCCAGTTCCTGGTGAGTTTGCCGGCCCGATCTGCCATGATCGGGTCGAACCGCGAAGGAGCGCGGGGCGATGACCCACGACCCCACCCCGCCCGAAGCACGGGAACCAGCCCCGACGCCGACCGCGCTGCTCGCGCTGGCGGGGCGCGTGATCCGTGGGCTGCGCGCGGCGTTGCACGAGGCCGACGGCTCGCTGCAGCAGGCGAGCGTGGCCGAGGTCGCCAGCGCCCTCGGCGAGCTGAGCGCGGGGTTGGTGCAGCTCCAGCAGGCCCCGGCGGCCGAGGGCGGGGGGGGCCTCGAGCTGGAGGAGCTGCGGGGGCAGCTCCAGGCCGCGCACCGCGAGCTGGGGCGTCTGGAGGAGCGCCGCCGGGTGGAGGCCGAGCTCCGCGACCAGCTGCGCCTGGCGCGGGCCGACACCGCGCGCCTGCGCGCCGAGGAGCGCGGGCACCTCACCCGCACCCTGGAGCTCGAGCGGGTCCGCGCCCAGCTCGAGGAGGCGCGGAGCGAGGTCGACACGCACCGCGCCGAGGTCGATCGCCTGAGGGCCCGCCTCGAGGAGACCGCGGTCGAGGCCGGCTCGCGGGAGGAGGCGCTCAAGCAGCTCAACGCCCTGCGCCTGGCCCACGAGGAGCAGGCCGCGCGGCTGCGCTGCGCGGAGTTCCTCAACGCCGAGCTGCGCCAGGAGCTGGAGTCGGTGCGCGAAGAGCGCGACCGCCTGGTCAAGCGCGACCCCGACGCCGACGCCGAGCCCGTCGCGCGCCAGGTGCTCGAAGACCGCGCCCGCCTCGAGGGCGAACGCGACCAGCTCCGCGCCGACCTGCGGGTGCTCGAAGAGAGCCGCCGCTATCAGAGCCGACGCCTGACCCGCTACCAGCAGCGGATCCAAGACCAGGAGCAAGCGCTGCACGAGCTGTTCTCCGAGCTGCGCGTGCTGCGCGGCGCCGAAGACGGCGACGACCCGCGCGCGCGCACCGACGCCCTCAGCCGCGCCCAACTCCAAGCCGTGCTCGACAACCCGATCCACCGCCCGGCCCTGCGCCAGGAGCCCGAGGCCGTCGACCCCGAGGCCCCCGACGCGCCCCTGCGCGAGGCGCTCCCGTCCCTGGCCAAGGACGAGGACTCGGCGCGCCAGGCCTGAGCGGGCCTCGGGCTCGCTCTCGGAGCTCCCCAGCGACGGGACGCCGCAGGCGCGAGGCCAGCGTCAGCCGGCCGGACGAAGGACGCGCCCCTTACTGAAAGATCGACTCCAGCGGGGTCACGTTGCCGAAGCGCTCGGCGAACTGGCGCGCGTAGGCGGCCGGGAGGCGCAGCTCGGGGTCGACCTCGCGGGCGCGCGACCACACGGCGAGGACCTGCGCTTCGCCGGCGCGGGGGAGCAGCTGGGCGCCCTGGAGCAGGTGAATCTGCCCGCGCCCCGGTTCGCTGCGCAGGGCCTCGGCCAGCCAGCTGCCGGCGAGGGCCTGGGCGCCGGGTGAGCCGAGGGCCACCCGCGAGGCCTCCACGCGGGCGAAGGCGCCCGAGCCGCCGCGCAGGATCCGGTTCAGCCGGGGGCTGAGGCCGGCGAGGTGCTCGCCGGCGTCGGACTGGGCGCCCGCGCAGGAGCCCGCGCTGACCACGACCGCGGCGAGCAGCGAGTCGCTGTAGCCCTGGGCCGCGAAGACCTGGCTCGCGCTGGCCAGGGCGAGCAGGGCGTCACCGCGCGCGGCGTCGACCAGGGCCAGCAGGAGCTGGCTGGGGGCGTCGCTGGAGTCGAGGCCCAGGGCTTCCTTCGCTTCGGCGCGCGCCTCGCTGAGCTCGCCGCGGAGGTAGGCGGTGAGCGCGCGGGCCCAGCGCGAGGCGGGGCCCGAGCTCCGGGTCGCGAGGTCGCCCAGGGCGTGCAGGGCCGCGACCTCTCGGCCTTGCCGCCAGAGGAGCTCGGCCTGCAGGCGCTCGGCCTCGACGCCGGCTGCGCCCTGGCCGCGCAGGTTCTCGAGGGCGCGCTCGGCCTCCGCGTAGACGTCGCGACGCACGAGCAGGCGCGCGACCTCGAGCGCGACCCGCGGGTCTCCCGGCTTGGCGCTGCGCGCGGCGGCGCAGGCCTCGAGCAGGTCTTGGGAGGAGGCCCCGGCGGCTGCGACCACGCGGGCGCGGAGCAGGGGCTCCCGCGCGCGCTCCGGGAGCTCCTCGAGGCCGCGCTCGAGCGCGGCGCGGGTGCTCGCGTCGGGCGGCTCGGGGTTGAACGCGGGGATCAGCTGCAGCGCGCGGTCGAGGGAGCGGAAGGTCCGCGGGTCCAGCTCGACCTGGGTCAGCTCGGCGAGGATCTGGGGGGCCTCGAGCGCGCGGGCCTTGCTGAGGTGCGAGTCGGCGGCGCGGCTGTCGCCGCCGAGGAGCAGGGCGGTGCCCCACCACAGGTGCAGGCGGGGGTCGTCGAGGCCCGAGGCGCGGGCGCGGGCGAAGTCGGCGGCGACGTCGAGGGGGTCCTTGCCGAAGCTCAGGGCGAGGGCGCCCTCGAGGAGCAGCGCGCGCGGCTCGAGGTTGGGGGCGGCGAGCGCGCGGGCGCTCTCGAGCGCGCCGAGGGCCTCGCGTCGGCGCTGGAGGCGGACGAGGCAGCGCGCGTCGAGGACGAGGGCGGCCACGTGATCGGGGTGCGCCTCGAGCACCGGGGCGAGGATCGTCCGCGCTTGGCTGGCGCTGGTGCGCAGCACCGACTCGGCGAGGAGCAGCTCGGCGGGCCACCAGCCGGGGGTCCGACGCAAGCAGAGCAAGGCAGCGTAGCCGCCGAGCTGTCGGTCCGAGGCGGCGAGCGCCGTGGCGTAGGTCCGGGCCGCCGGGTCAGGGTGTTCGCTGAGGGCCGTGAGGGTCGCGCGGATCGCCTCGGGGTCCCGGGCTGCGATCCCGGCGTAGGCCTTCCACGCGAGGTCCTCGGGGGTCTGCGCGTCGGCGAGCAGGGTCAGCGCGTCGTGGGGTCGGTTGCGGCGCAGCGCGAGCTCGGCCAGCTCGCGCCGAAGCAGGTCGCGGGTCGCAGGGCTGGCCTCGGCCTGGGCCTGCTCGAAGAGCGTGCGCACCTCGTCGTAGCCCGCGCGCTGGGCCGCGGCGGCCCGGGCCGTCTCCCCAGGGAGCACCGTCCGAGCGGCGCGGACCCCTGCCGCGGTCGAGGCGACGGGGGTCAGCCGGCTCGCCTCGGAGTCGCCTGCGAAGAGCAGCCCCAGCACCAGCCCCGCGACGAGCGCCGCGGCGAGGCCCGCCACCAGGTGCAGAGGGCTGAGTGCGAGGCTCGTCCCGCGGACGATCGAGGCCTCGTGGGTCTGGGAGACCTCGAGGAACGCCTCGAGCGCCTCCGCGAAGGCCCTGGCCGAGGGGTAGCGCCGCTCGGGGGAGGTCTCCAACCCGCGGAGCACGATCGCGTCGAGCTCCGGCGAGATCCCGGGGACGTGGGCGCTGGGGGGCTCCGGCGCGTTGAGCAAGCAATCGAGGAGCTCGTCGACCGACTCCGCGATGTGCGGCGGGCGACCCGTGAGCATGAAGTAGAAGGTGGCGGCGAGCCCGTAGACGTCGCTGCGCTCGCTGATCTTGTCGCTCCCGCGGGACTGCTCGGGGGCCATGAACAGCGGCGTCCCGAGCACGGCGCCGGTCTGGGTCAGGCGCCCGTGGGTGGTGTGACGCGCGAGGCCGAAGTCGAGCACGTAGGCGTGACCCTCCGGGGTGATCAGCAGGTTCGCGGGCTTGATGTCGCGGTGCAGCACGCCGTGCTCGTGGGCGTGCTGAATCGCGTGCGCGACGTCGGCCATCATGCGCGCGGCCTCGCGGGGCCCGGGGGCGGCGTCGCTCTGGCCGAGCTCCCAGGCGCACTCGCCCTCGACGAGCTCCATGACCAGGTAGGGCCGCCCAGCGCAGGCTCCGCTGTCGTGGATCCCGACGATGTGCGGATGATTCAGGCGGGCGGTGGTGGTGATCTCCCGGGCGAAGCGCTGGTAGGCCTTCCGGTCGCGACGGGAGAGCACCTTGATCGCGACGTGGCGTTCGAGCTGCGGATCCCAGGCCTTGTAGACGCGTCCGTAGCCGCCCTTGCCGAGGGGGGAGACGATCCGGTAGCGGTCGAAGGTCGAGTCGAGCAGCGGATCGGAGCGCTTCTTCCGCTGCTCCTTCGCGGGAGCCGCCGCGGGGGGATCCTCCGCGGGGACGTGAACCGGGCGCTCGGGGCTCGGCTTCAGGCGCTGGGTGCTCCGTCGACGCGGCCGCGGGGGCTCCGCGAGCAGGGGGTCCGAGTCGACGTGAATCGAGTAATAAGCGACTTCCGTGTCCACGGGGCAGGTCCTTCTTCCAACCACAGGGGTTGCATGGGACGCGCCAGCGGAGCGCTCGCGATAAGTCTATTCGCAGCAAAGGCGGAGTGCAGAAATGGCCCCGAATGCGGCTCTCCGCAAGGAAGTCAAGATCAGCATGAAAGAAAAGAAGGGGGCGCGGGGTGCCCGTCCGCCACGCAGGAGCCGCCCACGCCCAGCTTCGCGAGCACACGGGCGACCAACTCGCCGAACCTCGCCGCGATCTTCCATTTAGACGTTGCGCACGCGGCTCGACTTGTTATAAGAGCGCGTTCCAGACCTCTTTGGTCTTTCACACCTTACGCTAGCGTAGCTCAATTGGCAGAGCAGTGGTTTTGTAAACCACAGGTTGCGGGTTCAAGTCCCACCGCTAGCTCCTGAACGTCGTCGGGGTCGATACCGAAGTGGTCAACCGGGACAGACTGTAAATCTGTTGGCTTTCGCCTTCGGAGGTTCGAATCCTCCTCGGCCCATCCAAAACAACCTAACGAACAACCCAGGTCTTCAAGAAAACAAACAAAGCATCACAAACAACATTCGCGGGTGTAACTCAGTGGTAGAGTGTCGGCCTTCCAAGCCGTTCGTCGTGGGTTCGAGTCCCATCGCCCGCTCTTGGAAAACTTGCTGCTGTGGCTCAGTTGGTAGAGCACGTCCTTGGTAAGGACGAGGTCATGGGTTCGAGTCCCATCAGCAGCTCTCACACGCAAATGCGGTCTCAAAAAGACCAACCGGGTTAGAAAGCCGGAGGAGTAATGGCCAAGGCGAAATTCGAGCGTACTAAGCCGCACGTCAACATCGGGACGATCGGTCACATTTCGCACGGAAAGACCACTCTGACCTCCGCGATCACGACTGTGCTCGCAAAGAACAACGACAAGATCGCGGTCAAGTCGTACGACGAGGTCGCAAAGGGCGGCACCCGTCGTTCGGACTCGAAGATCATTACGATCGCCGTGTCGCACGTCGAGTACGAGACGGAGAACCGTCACTACGCGCACGTCGATTGCCCGGGTCACGCGGACTACATCAAGAACATGATCACTGGCGCGGCCCAAATGGACGGCGCGATCCTGGTGGTGGCGGGCGACGACGGCCCGATGCCCCAGACTCGCGAGCACATCCTGCTGGCTCGTCAGGTCGGCGTGCCGGCGATCGTGGTCGCGATCAACAAGGTCGACGCGGTCGACGACCCCGACCTGCTCGAGCTGGTCGAGGAAGAGGTCCGCGAGCTGCTCGACAAGTACGAGTTCCCCTCGAGCGAGATCCCGATGGTGCGCCTCTCGGCGTTCAAGGCCATGCAGGGTGACGCCGAGGCGACCAAGCAGGTCCTCGAACTCATGGCCGAGGTCGACCGCTACATCCCGACCCCCGAGCGCGACACCGACAAGCCCTTCCTGATGCCCGTCGAGGACGTGTTCTCGATCGAGGGTCGCGGGACCGTGGCGACCGGCCGCGTCGAGCGCGGGATCATCAACGTCAACGACAAGGTCGAGCTCGTCGGCATGGCCGAAGAGAGCCGTGAGACCGTCTGCACCGGCGTCGAGATGTTCCGCAAGGAGCTCGAGCAAGGCATGCCCGGCGACAACGTCGGTCTGCTGCTGCGCGGCTGGAAGCGGCACGAGGTGAAGCGCGGCCAGGTGCTCGCCAAGCCCGGCAGCATCACCCCGCACAAGAAGTTCACCGCTCAGGTCTACGTGCTCAAGAAGGACGAAGGCGGGCGTCACACCCCCTTCTTCACGGGCTACCGCCCGCAGTTCTACTTCCGCACCACCGACGTGACCGGCTCGGCCAAGCTGCTCGGCGACGTCGAGATGTGCATGCCTGGCGACCACGTCGAGGTCGAGGTCGAGCTGATTCAGCCGATCGCCATGGAAGAGCAGCTGCGCTTCGCGATCCGCGAGGGCGGGAAGACCGTCGGCGCGGGCTCGGTCGTCAAGATCATCGAGTAGGGAAGCACAAGGAAGGGGCGTAGCTCCAATTGGTAGAGCGACGGATTCCAAATCCGTAGGTTTAGGGTTCGAATCCCTACGCCCCTGTTAATCGATTCGGCGGCCGGCTGCACCGGCCGCTGCGTCCGTAGGTGAAACGCATGGCACTAGAGCTATACAAGCCGGAAGAAGCGACGCGGTCCCGCGGTCTGCTCGCAGTGCTGCTGGTTGCCCTGCTGGGCTACGGGGTGATCTCGCTCTACGAGTTCCTCGGGTTCGACTGGTGGCAGCAAGACCTGGCGCGTGGGGTCCTCGGCGACGAGTTCCCCTTCAGCCCGCGGGTGATCCTCGCGGGGGTCATGTTCCTGATCCTCGGCCTCGCGGTCTACCTGCTCGTGAATCATCACAAGATCGTCGACTTCCTGATCGACACCGAGGCCGAGCTGCACAAGGTGTCTTGGGCCCCCAAGCACGAGGTGATCTCGAGCTCGGTGGTGGTCGTCGTCACCACGGTCGTGATCGGCTTGTTCCTGTTCTTCGTGGACTACATGCTCAACGGCTTGCGCACGTGGCTTCCCTGGGACAACTTTTGGACGACCGTCTTCGGAGGCTAACCATGGCGAAACGCTGGTTCGTCCTCCGGGTGGGGACCAATCGAGAGAACAAGGTCAAGAAGCAGCTCTGGACGCGAATCCAGAGCAACGACTTGCAAGAGAAGATCAGCGACATCCTCGTCGTCACCGAGCGCGTTACCGAGATCAAGAACGGTAAGCGGCGCACGGTCGAGCGCAAGGTCTACCCCGGCTACGTGATGGCCGAGATCGACGTGCAAGAGGACGGGACCGTGCCGCCCGAGGTGTGGCACCTGATCCGCGACACCCCGGGGCAGATCAAGTTCGTCACGAACGATCGCCCGGATCGCCCCGTCCCCCTCACCGAGGACGAGGTCGAGAAGATGCTTCAGCAGAAGAAGCGTCTGGCTGAAGAGACACCCGACACCGTGAACATTGACCTCGAGGTCGGGCAATACGTCCGCATCCGCGAGGGCTCGTTCCAGGACTTCAAGGGTACGGTCGAGGAGCTGCTCCCCGAGAAGAACATGGTCAAGGTATCGATCATGGTCTTCGGGCGCCCCACCCCGATCGACTTCGAGTTCTGGAAGGTCGAGAAGTTCGAGGAATAAGCCATGGCCAAAGAAGTCAAAGGCAAGATCAAGCTCCAATGCCCCGCCGGGCAGGCGACCCCCGCCCCCCCGGTTGGCCCCGCCCTGGGTCAGCACGGTGTGAACATCGGCCAGTTCGTGAAGGCGTTCAACGACCGCACGCGCGAGCAGCAAGGGCTGATCATCCCGGTCGAGATCACGGTCTACGGCGACCGCTCCTTCGACTTCATCTGCAAGAGCCCGCCGGCGAGCGTCCTGCTCAAGCGCGCAGCCCAGGTGGCCAAGGGCAGCTCGGTCCCGCACACCGACAAGGTCGGCTCGGTGACCCCCGATCAGATTCGCGAGATCGCGAAGACGAAGATGGAAGACCTCAACGCGTTTGACGAGGAGGCAGCCTACAAGATCATCGCCGGGACGGCCCGGTCGATGGGGATCACGGTCTCGGCGTAGGCAGCCGCTAGAACTCGTCAGCAAGAAGGACGAAAATGGCAGACGACGAACAGGCACGCCGCGAGGCGATGGAGCGCGCCAACAAGGCCCGCTCGATGGAAGAGGCCCTCGAGGCCGCGAAGGCGGACTCCGAGGAGAAGAAGCCCAAGAAGAAGAAGTTCAACCGGCGCTTCCCCGCCTCGAAGCGGCACAAGAACAACCTCAAGGCCCGCGGCGATCGCAAGCAGCGCCGCCCGATCGCGGACGCGATCAAGCAGGTCAAGGCCGGCAAGGCCGCCAAGTTCGATGAGTCGATGGAGCTGCACCTCAAGCTCGGCGTCGACGGCAAGAAGGCCGACCAGCAGGTCCGCGGGACCTTCGCCTTCCCCCACGGGGTCGGGCAGTCCAAGCGCGTGATCGCCTTCGCCGAAGGCCCCATGGCCGACGCCGCCCGCGAGGCGGGCGCGGTCGAGGTCGGCGGCGACGACCTGAAGGCCAAGATCGAGGGCGGATGGTTCGAGTTCGACGTGGTCGTGGCGCACCCCGCCATGATGCGCATCGTCGGTCAGCTCGGTCGCGTGCTCGGCCCCAAGAAGCTGATGCCGAACCCGAAGGAGGGGTCGGTGACACCTCACGTCGGCAAGGCCGTCGCTGAGTTCAAGGGCGGAAAGAGCAAGTATCGCCTGGACGACACCGGCAACCTGCACATCGTCTTCGGCAAGCGCAGCTTCGACGACCAGAAGCTGCAAGAGAACCTGGAAGCCTTCGTCCGGCACCTGCAGGCTACGAAGCCGACGGGCGCCAAGGGGACCTTCATCGAGACCGGCTCGATCGCCAGCACCATGGGTGTGGGCGTCGCGATCGACCTCGGGTTCCTGAACGCTTAGGAAAGAGCGAGCCGTGTCGAAAGAACTCAAGAGCTTGATGATGGACCAGCTGGCCTCGCGCTTCGACGGCGTCGACGGCGGGCTCCTGGTTCGCACCACGGGCCTCAACAGCGAGAAGACCTACGCCTTCCGCAAGATGCTCAACTCCAAGGGTATGCGGGTCACCATGCTCCGCAACTCCCTGGCGCGTAAGACCTTCGAGAAGCAGGGCTACCCCACCGGGGAGCTGAAGAAGACCCTCCAGGGTCCGCTCGCCATGGTCTACGCCAAGGACGTCGAGGGCTCGGCCACCGCCGCGGCGCGCGTCGTCAGCGACTGGAAGAAGGAGACCCGCGACAAGGTCGTCGAGCTCGCTGGCGCGCTCATGGACGGCTCGGTCATGGGCCCCAAGGAAGCCGAGCAGCTCAAGGACGCGCCGACTCGTTCGGACGCCTACGCCATGCTGGCTGGGGTGCTCCAGGCCCCGATCGCGCAGCTGATGGGGACCCTCAACGAGGTGCCTCGCCAGTGGATCGGCGTCTTCGACGCCTACAAGCGCAAGCTCGAGGGGTAGCCACCCGCTGCTCGAGCCTCCCAGCGGGCCGCGGGCGCTCGCGCTGGGGCAAGTTTGGATCGGGCGGAATTGCGCCTGGTCTTGATCGATTTTCGCCTTACACTGTGCCGCGTACGACGCGCGGACACGCACGCATTCACGACGTAATGGTGGCCAGGGGCCACGGAGAATTGAAATGTCTGTAGCAGAGCTGCTCGAGAAGGTCAACGGGCTCAACGCCGACGAGCGTACGGAGCTGTTCATCAGCGCCGCGGAAAACATGAAGCTCCTCGAGGTCGTCGGCCTCGTGAAGGCCATGGAGGAGAAGTGGGACGTCAAGGCCAGCGGCGGCGGCGGCGGCATGATGATGATGGCGCCCGCGGCGGGCGGCGGTGACGACGAGGCGGAGAAGACCGACTTCGACGTCGTCCTCAAGGAGGCCGGCGACAAGAAGATCGGCGTGATCAAGGTCGTGCGCGAGCTGACCGGTCTGAACCTCAAGGACGCCAAGGCCATGGTCGACGGCGCCCCCAAGACCATCAAGGAGAAGCTGCCGAAGGAAGAGGCCGAGAAGGCCAAGGCCCAGCTCGAAGAGGCTGGCGCGGTCGTCGAGCTCAAGTAGCTCGACAAGGCCTCGGGCGAGCGCCCGGGGGTGCACGATCCACCGCGCCACGGTGAACCGCGCCCCCACTCTGCGCAGCACGAGGCTGCTTCGAACACAGACGAACGACAGCTCTGCGAGCGGGTGCGGCGAACGCCGTCTTACCCGGGCGAGCGGACACGAGGGAGCACGGCGCAGCTCCGAAGTGTCCGCAGGCCCGGGCGAGGCGCCGGGCGCCTGCCCGCTTGTTTCCATTTCTGGCCGCTGAGGCCACCGCTACGAGGAGACGATCCATGACCAGGGAGATCAAGCGTTTCGGGAAGGTCACCGAGGTGATGCCCCCGCCCAACCTCATGGAGCTGCAGACCGAGACCTACGAGCGGTTCTTGCAGGTCGACGTCCCTCAGGACGAGCGCGAGCCCCAGGGCCTCGAGGGGATCCTGCGGGAGATCTTCCCGATCGAGGGCCCCTACGACGACGGCAAGGTGCGCCTGGAGTACCTCGGCTACGAGCTGGGGCGTCCGCGCTACTCGGCCGACGAGTGCCGCATGCTGCGCCTGACCTACGGCATGCCCTTCAAGATCCGCGTGCGCCTGATCCGCGGCGAGGAGGAAGAAGAAGAGACCGTCTACCTGGGTGAGATCCCCAAGATGATCGGCGGCGGCGAGTTCATCGTGAACGGCGCCGAGCGCGTGATCGTCAGCCAGCTGCACCGCTCGCCGGGCGTCGACTTCGACAAGGAGATCCACAGCTCCGACCGCGTGCTGCACAAGTGCCGCGTGATCCCCGAGCGCGGCTCCTGGATCGAGCTGCTCGTGTCGCGCAAGGACACGCTCAACGTGCGGATCGACCAGTCGGGCAAGTTCCCGATCACGACCCTCCTTCGCGCCATGTTCGAGCGCTACGACTCCGACGAGGAGATCATTCGCACCTTCTACCCGACCTCGGTCGTGAACCTCAAGGCGCGCGGCGCCTCGAAGAAGATCACCGGCAAGGTCGTCGTGCGCGACGTGGTCGACATGGAGACCGGCGAGGTGCTGCGCGCCTCGGGTGAGGAGATCCCCGAGGAGCTCGCCGAGCGCCTCAAGGACGACCCGAACATCAGCGAGATCGAGGTCATCGACGAGGTCAACGACTACCTGATCCTCAACACGCTGAAGGAAGAGAACCCGACCCACAAGACGCACCAGGACGCGCTGATCAAGATCTACCTGCGCCTGCGTCCGGGCAACCCGCCGAGCCTCGACAAGGCGCGCGGGCTGTTCGAGGACAAGTTCGGCAACGAGAACAAGTACCGCCTGGGCCGCGTCGGGCGCTTCCGGATCAACCGCAAGTTCAAGCTCGACCTGCCCCTCGAGCAGCAGACGCTGACCGAGCAGGACTTCATCGCGGCGATCCGCTACCTGATCGCCCTGCGCGACCCGAACTCGGGCGCCGAGCTCGACGACATCGATCACCTGGGCAACCGGCGGATCCGCACGGTCGACGAGCTCGCGGCGGAGGAGTTCCGCAAGGGCTTCCTCAAGCTCAAGCGCACCGTCCGCGACCGCATGGGCAGCTTCGAGGAGCAGAACCTCACCCCGCGCTCGATCATCAACTCGAAGACCGTGTCGTCGGCGATCGACTACTTCTTCGGGCGCGGCGAGCTCTCGCAGGTGGTCGATCAGACCAACCCGCTCTCGCAGCTGACCCACGAGCGCCGGCTCTCGGCCCTCGGCCCTGGCGGCCTCAACCGCAAGCGCGCCTCGTTCGAGGTGCGCGACGTGCACATCTCCCACTACGGCCGGATCTGCCCGATCGAGACCCCGGAAGGCACGAACATCGGCCTGATCGCGTCGCTCTCGATCTACAGCCGGCTCGACGAGTTCGGCTTCCTCGTCACCCCCTACCAGACGGTGACCAAGGGCAAGCTGACCGGCGAGATCCAGTGGCTGCGCGCCGACGAGGAAGACAACGCGACCCTCGCGCCGGCGGACACCGCCGTGGACACCAAGGACAAGATCCTCGGCGACCACGTCATGGCGCGGGCCCGCGGTGAGTTCGAGCTCTGCGACCCGGGCAAGCTGCAGTACATCGACATTTCGCCGCGCCAGCTGGTCGGCGTGTCGGCGTCGCTGATCCCCTTCCTCGAGCACAACGACGCGAACCGGGCGCTGATGGGCGCCAACATGCAGCGTCAGGCCGTGCCCCTGATCAAGACCGACCCGCCGCTGATCGCGACGGGCATGGAGCGCGTCGTCGCCGCCAACAGCGGCATGGTCGTGACCGCCCAGCGCGGCGGCACGATCACCCGCGCGACCTCGAACTTGATCGAGATCGACAACGACGACGTCTATCACCTGCGCAAGTTCGTCGGGCTCAACGAGCGCACCTGCCTCAACCAGAAGCCGATCGTGATGGTCGGGCAGAAGGTCAAGAAGGGCCAGGTGATCGCCGACGGCGCAGCGACGAAGGACGCCGAGCTGGCGCTGGGCAAGAACATCCTCGTCGGCTTCATGACCTACGAGGGCTACAACTTCGAGGACGCGATCGTGGTCAGCGAGGAGCTCGTCCACGAGGACGCCTTCACCTCGATCCACATCGACGAGTTCGAGATCGAGATCCGCGAGACGCGCCTCGGCAAGGAGGAGTTCACCCGGGATATCCCGAACGTCTCCGAGAAGGCCCTGCGCAACCTCGAGGAAGACGGCGTGATCCGCGTCGGCACCCGCGTCGCCCCCGGCGACGTGCTCGTGGGCAAGGTCGTGCCGAAGTCGAAGTCCGAGCTCTCTCCGGAGGAGAAGCTGCTGCACGCGATCTTCGGTCGCATGGGCGAGGACGTGAAGAACGACTCCCTCGAGGTGCCCTCGGGCGTCGCGGGGATCGTGATCGGCACCGAGCGCTTCCAGCGCAAGACGCACCTCAAGGAAGAGGACCGCGTGCGGATCAAGCGCGAGATCCGCGCCCTCGAAGACCACTTCGAGGAGCAGATCAACCTCCAGATCGAGCGCATGGTCGTCGCCCTCCAAGACGTGGCCGGCGGCGACGTGCGGCGCAAGGACACCGGCGAATACGTCGAGGGCCAGCTGCTCGCGCAGCTGCCCCCGCGTGAGCTGCGGAACTTCCTCAACTTCCGCGACCTCGACTTCGACGGCCGCCCGAGCAAGAAGAACTTCCGCGCGGTGGTCAACCGCTACGCCGACCGGATCGAGGACCTCGACCAGGAGCGCGAGCGCAAGAAGAACCGCCTGCAGCGCGGCGACGACCTGCCGACCGGCGTGCTGGAGATGGTCAAGGTCTACGTGGCCACGCGCCGCACGCTCTCGGTGGGCGACAAGATGGCCGGGCGCCACGGCAACAAGGGCGTGATCGCCAAGATCACCCCCAAGGAAGACATGCCCTTCCTCTCCGACGGGACCCCGATCCAGATCCTGCTCAACCCGCTGGGCGTGCCCTCGCGCATGAACGTGGGTCAGATCTTCGAGACCCACCTCAGCTGGGCCGCGAAGGCGCTGGGCTTCCAGGCGGTGACCCCCGTGTTCGACGGCGCCAAGGAGTCGCAGATCCGCAAGATCTGCCTCGTGGCCGACGCCTACCGCGCGGGCGAGCACACCCGCGAGGAGGCGATCGAGCAGGTCGACGCGATCGTGGCCGGCAAGGACTCGATCCCCGAAGAGGTCTGGCGCGAGAAGACCTGCAAGATGCAGCTCTTCGACGGGCGCACCGGCGAGCCCTTCGATCAGGAGGTCACCGTCGGCTACATGTACGTGCTCAAGCTCCACCACCTCGTCGACGACAAGGTGCACGCGCGGGCGACCGGCCCCTACTCGCTGATCACCCAGCAGCCGCTGGGTGGTAAGGCGCGCTTCGGCGGCCAGCGCTTCGGCGAAATGGAGGTCTGGGCGCTCGAGGCCTACGGCGCCGCGAACATTCTCCAGGAACTCCTGACGGTGAAGTCCGACGACGTCGACGGACGCACCAAGATCTACGAGTCGATGGTCAAGGGCGAGAACGTCTTGGAGCCGAGCATGCCGGTCTCCTTCGACGTGCTCTGCAACGAGATCAAGGGCCTCGCGATCAACATGGAGCTCAACAAGCGACTGGTCAGCCCGGTCTGACCGAAGGGCTTTGCTATCTCTAACCTTTATTTCGCTAAGTTTTAGGAGTTAACAAATGATCCCTTCGCGTCCCATGAACAACCGCGGCTTCGACCGCGAATTCAGCATTCGTCAAAACGAGATCGACGCCGTCACGATCAAGCTCGCCGGTCCCGAGGACATTCGGCGCTGGTCGTACGGCGAGGTCAAGAAGCCCGAGACCATCAACTACCGCACCTACCGCTCGGAGAAGGAGGGTCTGTTCTGTGAGCGGATCTTCGGCCCCGAGCGCGACTGGGAGTGCTCCTGCGGCAAGTACAAGGGCATCAAGCACAAGGGCATCAAGTGCGACCGCTGCGGCGTCGAGGTGACCCACTCCCGCGTGCGCCGCAAGCGCATGGGGCACATCAACCTCGCCGCGCCGGTGGCGCATATTTGGTTCTTCAAGGCCATGCCCAGCCGGCTGGGCTCGCTCTTGAACCTCAAGACCTCGCAGCTCGAGCGGGTGATCTACTTCCAGGACTACATCGTCACCAAGCCGGGCGACACCCCGCTGGCGTTCAAGCAGCTCCTGACCGACGAGGAATACCGTCAGTACCTCGCGGAGTTCGGCGACGCCTTCGAGGCGGGCATGGGCGCCGAGGCGATCAAGAAGGTGCTCGAAGAGCTCGACCTCGAGTCGACCCTCGAGGACCTCTACGTCGAGCTGCGCGAGACGCGCTCGAAGCAGAAGCAGAAGGACATCATCAAGCGCCTCAAGACGGTCAAGGCGCTCAAGGACTCGGGCAACCGCCCCGAGTGGATGATCCTCGACGTGATCCCCGTGATCCCCCCGGACCTGCGTCCGCTCGTCCTGCTCGAGAGCGGGAGCTTCGCGACCTCGGACCTCAACGACCTCTACCGGCGCCTGATCAACCGCAACAACCGCCTGAAGAAGCTGCTCGACCTGAACGCCCCCGAGGTGATCATTCGCAACGAGAAGCGCATGCTCCAGCAGTCGGTCGACGCGCTGTTCGACAACAACCGCTGCCGGCGCCCCGTGCTCGGCTCGAACAGCCGCCCGCTGAAGTCGATCACCGACATGATCAAGGGCAAGCAAGGCCGCTTCCGCGAGAACCTGCTCGGCAAGCGCGTCGACTACTCGGCGCGCTCGGTGATCGTCGTCGGCCCCGAGCTCAAGCTGCACCAGTGCGGCCTGCCGAAGAAGATCGCGCTCGAGCTGTTCCAGCCCTTCATCATTCGCCGGCTCAAGGAGATGGGCCACGCCGACACGATCAAGTCGGCGAAGAAGATGCTCGAGCGCAAGGACGAGGAGGTGTGGGACATCCTCGAAGAGGTGATCTTCGAGCACCCCGTGCTGCTCAACCGCGCGCCGACCCTGCACCGCATGGGGATCCAGGCCTTCGAGCCGATCCTGATTGAGGGCAACGCGATCCGGCTGCACCCCCTGGTGTGCGCGGGCTTCAACGCGGACTTCGACGGCGACCAAATGGCCGTGCACCTGCCGCTGAGCCTCGAGGCCCAGGTCGAGGCCTGCACCCTGATGCTGGCCACGAACAACATCTTCTCGCCCGCCAACGGGAGCCCGATCATCGCGCCCTCGCAGGACATCGTGCTCGGGATCTTCTACCTCTCCGAGAGCGTCGACGGCGAGACCGGCGAGAACCTCGACGAGGTCTACGCGAGCCTGGACGAGGTCTTCATGGCCTACGACCAGGGTCAGGTCAAGCTCCAGACCCGCGTTCGGGTGCGGATGCCCGAGGGCACCAAGATCATGGAGATGATCAAGGGCGAGCGTGAGCTCGAGCGCCTGCCGAAGAGCCGGATCGCGCAAACCACGGTCGGGCGGCTCTACTTCTGGGACATGCTCCCGGAGGGCATGCCGCTCTACAACTACCCGCTCAAGAAGGGCCGGATCAACGAGATCATCGCCGACTGCTACAAGCTGCTCGGCCGTGACAAGACCCTGACCCTGCTCGACGACCTCAAGTCGACGGGCTTCCGCCACTCGACCCTGGGCGGGATCAGCTTCTCGACCTACGACCTGCGCCTCCCGAGCAAGAAGGCGGGGATCCTCGAGACGACCCAGAAGTCGGTCGACAAGATCCAGAAGGAGTACGAGAAGGGCACGATCACCGAGCTCGAGCGCTACAACGCGATCATCGACAAGTGGACCGAGGCCACCGACCAGGTGGGCGAGGCCATGTTCGAGGAGCTGCGCAACGACAACCGCGACGGCAAGCGCTTCCTGAACCCGATCATGATGATGACCGGCTCGGGCGCGCGCGGCTCGTCGCAGCAGGTGCGGCAGCTGGCCGGCATGCGCGGGCTGATGGCCAAGCCCTCGGGCGACATCATCGAGACCCCGATCCGCGCGAACTTCCGCGAGGGCCTGCACGTCCTGGAGTACTTCTCCTCGACCCACGGCGCGCGTAAGGGTCTGGCCGACACGGCGCTCAAGACCGCGGACTCGGGCTACCTCACGCGTAAGCTCGCCGACGTGGCGCAGAACGTGGTGATCAACGAGCACGACTGCGGCACGCTCAACGGCGTGACCAAGGGCCCCGTGATGCAGGGCGACCGCACGATCGTCTCGCTCTGGAAGCAGATCCGCGGGCGCTACGCCTGCGATCAGATCGCCGACCTCGTGACCGGGGAGACGATCATTCAGGCCAACGAGTTCATCACCGAGGACAAGGCCCGCCGGATCGAAGAGGTCGTCGGCAAGAAGGGCAAAATCCGCGTGCGCTCGGGCCTGACCTGCGAGACCCCGATCGGGGTGTGCGTGATGTGCTACGGCGCCGACCTCTCGATCGGGCGTCCGGTCGAGATGGGCATGGCCGTGGGGATCATCGGCGCCCAGTCGATCGGCGAGCCGGGCACCCAGCTCACCATGCGGACCTTCCACATCGGCGGTGTGGCCTCGGGTCAGCGGCAGGACAAGGACGTCCGCGCCGGCAACCTGGGCACGATCCGCTACGACCGCATGTCGGTGGTCACCGTCGACAAGCACCTGGTCGAGCTCGAGGGCAAGGGCCGGATCCACGTGCTCGACGCCAAGGGCCGCCCCCTCGAGACCCACGACGTCCCCCTGGGCGCCGTGGTCGTGGCCAAGGACGGCGAGGAGCTGAAGAAGAAGGGCAAGAAGATGCCCGTGCTCTTCGAGTGGGACCCGAACATGGAGCCGATCCTCGCGCTCAAGGGCGGCACGATCGCCTACGAGGGGATCATCGAGGGCGCGACCTTCAAGAAGGAGATGGACCCCAAGACGGGCATCGAGCGCAAGGTGATCATCGAGCACAAGGGCGCGCATCACCCGATGATCCTCGTGCAGGACGCGAGCAGCGGGACCACGATCTCGAGCTACCCGATCCCCGAGAAGGCGAACATCGAGGTCTCGGAAGGCCAGAAGATCGTCCCCGGCACCCTGCTCGCCAAGACCCCGCGCGAAATGGGCGGCACCCAGGACATCACGGGCGGTCTGCCCCGGGTCAGCGAGATCTTCGAGGTCCGCAAGCCCAAGCAAACCGCGGTGATCGCCGAGATCGATGGCGAGGTCGAGATCGGGCCGAAGAAGCGCGGCAAGGGCACGATCATCATTCGCAGCGAGACCGGCGAAGAGCGCGAGCACTTCTACCAGCACGGCAAGCACCTCAAGGTGCACACCGGCGACGTGGTGCGCGCGGGTCAGCCGCTGACCAAGGGCTCGTTCATCCCGCACGACCTGCTGCGGGTGCTGGGCCCCGAGGCGCTGCAGGGCTACCTGCTCAACGAGGTGCAAGGCGTCTATCGCTCGCAAAACGTGACGATCGACGACAAGCACATCGAGGTGATCATCATGCAAATGCTCCGCAAGGTGCAGGTGATCGACCCGGGCGACGTCGAGTTCCTCCCCGGCCAGATCGTGGACAAGTTCCAGTTCAAGCACGCCAACAAGGAGATCCAGGACCGCGGAGGCAAGCCGGCGACCGCCGAGCCGCTGCTGCTCGGGATCACCAAGGCGTCCTTGTTCTCGGAGTCGTTCATCTCGGCCGCGTCCTTCCAGGAGACGACCAAGGTGCTCACCGAGGCGGCCCTCGCCGGCAAGCGCGACGACCTGCTCGGGCTCAAGGAGAACGTGATCCTCGGCCACATGGTCCCCGCGGGCACCGGCCACTTCTCCTACAACGAGAAGGTCGTCGAGAAGCTCGTCCCCGAGGAGGAGCTCGAGTTCGTGGGCGCCGACCTCGAGGGCAGCGAGGGCACCCAGCTCGAGGTGCAGCCGACCTAGGTCGGCGCGGAGTTCAGCCCCTGGTGAGCGCGAGGCCCGCGGGTCTCGCGCTCGCTTCGTGTGAGGGCTAGGCTGGCTGCATGACGGACCAGCCCTACACCCCGCCCCGTGGGGCGCTTAAGGACGCTCCCCTGAGCGCTCCGCCGCAGGTCGAGGGAGAGACCTCCAGCGGGCCCGACCGGCTCGCCGGGGGGCTCGCGCTGCTGGGGTGCCTGGGAGCCTTGTACTGCGCCGCGTTTCACTCGTGCATGTGCGGACACCTCGCCCACGATCGGGGTCCGCTGGACGTCCCGCTCGACCTCGCCGTCTTCGCGCTTCTCAGCGCTGCGATCGGGGTCCTGCTGCTCGCACGGAGCAGGCTGCGTGGGGTCGCGGCGCTCCTGCTCCTGACCCTCTTACCCGCGGAGGTCCGCTTCCTGAGCGTGCCCTTGGGCCTGATCGCGCTGATCCTGACTTGGATCTCGGCTCGGCGCGGCAAGGGACCTCCGCTGACCCTGGCCCGGCGGCAGCGCGGGTGAACCTCCGCTACCCGGTCTCGTCGCGCTTCGAGGGGAGCCGCGAGGCGCGCATGCGCCAACTCGTGGCCGCGCTGTGGGCGGGCCTCGCCGAGCAAGGGGTCTCCTGGGTCGGGTTCTACACGGCCCCCGGGGTCCGCTTCGTCGACGGGCGCGGGGTGGAGCAGAGCGCCGGCCCCGGCGAACTCCTGCTCGCGGTGCGCGAGCCCAAGCCCGCCTGCTCGCCGATCGGGCTCGAGGGCATGTGCGGGCGCAGCTACCTCAGCCGCGAGGCCGTGGTCGTGGCCGACGTCGAGGCCTTGCCGCCCGAGGTGGGCTACGTGGCCTGCGACCCCCGGGACCGCTCGGAGGTCGTGGTCCCCTGCCTGGAGCTCGACGGGCGCTGCTGGGGTGTGCTCGACCTGGACTCGCTCGCGCCCGGGTGCTTCGACGCGGCCGACGCGCGCGCGCTCCACGGACTCCTCGTGGAGGCCGGCTTGAGCCACGGAGCGCCCCCGGAGGTTCAGCGGCTCTGAGGCGGGAGCGAGACGCGCGGACCGGCGGGTCCGTCCGCCTCGCATGACGGTTCGTTCACCAAAGCTTCGCGGGGACTTCAGGAAGCCCGGCTAACGTAAGGCCAAGTCGTGCCAGGCGCCCGTGGAGCATCGCGGGTCGCGCGCGCGAGGAGCCCCCGTGAACACCCCCGACGGCTACGCCGCGCTCGTCGACCCGCAGGCCACGGCCGCGGACGCGACCACCCGCAAGGTCGCCTGGGTCACGATCCCCCTCGTGCTCCTGGTGTTCCTCTTCGGCGGCGGCTTCCAAAACCTCGAGGGAGACGAGGTGCGCGTCGCCGGGATCGCCGCGGGCATGCAGGCGGGGCAGTCGTCAGTCGCGGTGCCACGCCTGGCGGGGCGCGAGTTCCTCGAGAAGCCGCCCCTCGGCTTCGCCTGCGTGGCGGCCTCCTTTCGGGTGCTCGGCACGTCGAGCTACGCCGCGCGCCTGCCGGGCCTCGTGTTCGGACTGGTCGGAGCGCTGCTCCTCGGGGTCCTCGCCTGGGACGTCTACGGATCCCGCGCGGCGGCCCTCGCCGCGGCGCTGGGCCTGCTCTTCAACGCGGAGCACTTCTGGGTCGCGCGGAAGTGCGTCGTGGACAACGCCCTGGCCGCGGGGGTGATCACGAGCGTGGTCCTGTTCTGTCGGGCCGTGGACCGTCCGCGGCAGCGCTGGCTGTGGTTACCGCTCGCCGCCAGCGCGGTCGCGGTGGCCTGCCTCGCCAAGGGCGCGATCGGGCTCGTGCTCCCCGCGCTGGCCTTCGCCGGTGTGCTCGCCGGGCGCCGCAGCCTGGGGATCCTCAAGAGCGGGTGGTTCTGGATCTGTCCGCTGGTGGTGGCCGCCCCGCTGCTCCTCTGGCTCTACGCGGTCTACGCCGAGGGCGGCGAAGCCGCGCTGCGGATCGTGGTGGTCGACAACCACCTGCACCGCTTCTCGCCCAGCGAGGACTACCTCGGCGGACACCAGCGGCCGTTCTGGTTCTACGTCGGCAGGCTGCCGGCGGTGCTCTTGCCGGCGCTGGTGTTCCTCCCGGCCAGCCTTCGCTGGCACTGGGCGCGCCTCGAGCAGCAGCGGATCCGCGAGGTGCTCTGGTTGAGCGCGGGGTGGCTGGGCCTGGGGTTCGTGATCCTCAGCCTGGCGGGCACGAAGCGCGTGATCTACCTGCTCCCCATCGTCGCCCCGGCGCCCCTGCTGGCGGCGGGCTGGTTGGCGAGCCTCCTCGAGCCCCGACCCCTGGACCGCCTCGAGGCCTGGACCCTGCGCGCGCTCGTCGCGGCCGTGGTGCTCGGCGCGGTCGGGCTCCCGGTGGCGCTGGCCCTGGGCCCCGACTCCCCGCCGGTGTGGAGCGTCGCGGCCACCGCGATCACGCTCGGCGCGGCGGGCGCGACCGCCCTCGCCTACCGCTCGGGCCCGCGCGCCGCCTTCCTCCTCGGCGCCGTGCTCAGCGGGGCGCTGATCGTGGCGGTGGCGCTGCAGGTGGCGGGCCAGGTCGAGGAGCGGAAGAACTCGGAGCCGCGCAGCTTCTACGAGGAGGTCGCGCGACGGGTCCCTCCAGGGGCGCAGGTGCGCGTGTTCCCCGCCTCCGAGCACGGGCTGGGCGCCTTCACCTACTACACCGGGCGCGTCCCCGAGACCCTCTGGGGCACCCACGACGAGGCCATGCGGGTCAACCTCGAGCGCTGCCGCGCGGACCTGAGGGCCGCGAAGCCCCTGTTCGTCGTGGTCCTCGACAAGCAGCATCGCGCCGACGTCCCGCCCCTCTGGGAGCAGCTGCGCGAGCCGGGGGTGCACGTGCTCGCCCAGGAGACCCGAGGCCGCTGGACGAGCACCCTGCTCGCGAACCGCGCCGCTACGAACTGAGCGGCGGAGCCGCGGAGTCCTTGAGCGCCGGGAGCGAGACGGTGAAGGTCGTGCCCGCGCCGAGGGTGCTCTCGACCGCGATCGCGCCGCGGTGTACTTCGGCGATCCGCTTGACCAGCGCCAGCCCGAGGCCGAAGCCCCCGGCGTCGCTGCGCACGCGGAAGAAGGGCTCGAACAGCCGCTCGAGCAGCTCGGGGGAGACGCCCTCGCCGGTGTCGCGGACCACGATCTGGCAGGCGTCGTGCACGCGCTCGACCCCGACCGTGATCCGCCCCCCGGGCTGGGTGTAGTGGATCGCGTTCTCGACCAGGTTCCAGAGGAGCTGGCGCAGGAGCGGGGGATTGGCCCGCAGCTCGAGCGATTCCCAGCGGCTGCGCACGAGGGTCAGGTCCTTCTCCGAGGCGAGCACCTCGGCGTCTTCGAGGACCTCGGCGAACACGGCCGCGGGGTCGACCGCGTGCTCCGTGTCGACGCCCCCGTCGAGCCGGGCGAGGTTCAGCAGGCCCTGCACGAGCTGGGTCATGCGGTCGACCTCCGCGAGGCAGCTCTCGAGCGCCTCCTGGCTCGCGGGGGTCTCGGCCTTGGCGAGGAGCGCGTCGAGCTCGCCGCGGAGGATCGTGAGCGGCGTGCGCAGCTCGTGGGAGGCGTCGGCGGCGAAGCCGTTGAGCGCCTTGAACGCGGTCTGCATCCGGTGCAGCGCCCGATTCATGGCCGTGGCGAGCTGATCGACCTCGTCGCCCGAGCCGGGCTGGGGCAGGCGCTGATCGTGCCGCGCGGCGCTGAGGGTGTCGGCTTCACGGACCATGCTCGCGAGCGGGCGCAGCGCGATCCCGGCCAGCCACCAGCTGAGGAAGCCGCCGAGCGCGATCGCCCCAGGCACCAGGATCAACGCCAGACGGGTGTAGCTGGTGAGCAGCCCGTTGGCGTGCCGCCGCGACGACGCGACCACGAGGGTGCCGATCGGGCCGCCGCGCTCGGGCTGAGTCCACACCAGCCTGCGCTCCGTGGGGAGGTCGGCGTCTGCGCGCCACGCGTCGTCGTAGCGCACGCCCGAGCTCGGGGCCGGCGGCGGACGCAGGGCGGCGTCGAGGTCCGCGTTGGCCGCGAGCAGGCGACCCTGGGCGTCCCACACCGCGATCCCGACCTCGCCCTCCTCGGCGTCGACCAGCTCCTGGGCCAGCCGGGCGTCGAAGGCTCCGGAGCGCGCGCGCTGTCCGTAGGCCTCGACGAACTCCTCGGCCTCCGCGCGCAGGTGGAGGTCGAGTTCGTGGTCGAGCCAGCCTCGCAGCTGCTGCAGAAACACGGAGACCAGGGCCAAGGACAGCGCAGCGACCGCGAAGGTCCCGGCGACCCCGACCCGGCCGCGGATCGAGAGCGGCTGGGGCCACGGCGCGCTCAAGGCTCCTCCTGGCCGAAGCAGTAGCCCATGCCCCGGCGGGTCAGGATCGTGCGCTCTCCGGCCGGGTCGCCGAGCTTCTTGCGGATTCGGCGCACGTGCACGTCGATCACGTTGGAGAGGATCTCCGAGCGGTAGTCCCACACGTGCTCGAGGATCATCGAGCGCGAGAGCACCACGCCGGGCCTGCGCATGAAGTACTCCAACAGGCTGAACTCCCGCGGGGAGAGCTCGACCGGCTCCCCGGCGTGGCGCACCCGGCGGCGGGCGGGGTCGAGCTCGGTCTCCCCGACCTTGAGCACGGCGTCGGCGCTCCCCGAGCCGCGGCGGAGCAGCGCCCGCACCCGGGCGAGGAGCTCG
This sequence comes from Planctomycetota bacterium, assembly GCA_020425635.1. Classification (GTDB taxonomy): domain Bacteria; phylum Planctomycetota; class J058; order J058; family J058; genus JAGQRJ01. The sequence continues at coordinate 27,461 of JAGQRJ010000486.1, forward strand.
GCCACGGCGAAGGGCTTCACGAGGTAGTCGTCGGCCCCCGAGTCGAGCCCGCGCACGCGGTCCTCCACGCTGTCGCGCGCGGTGACGACCAGGATCGGGACGTCCCGCGTCCCGTCGGCGCGCACCCGGCGCAGGACCTCGAGCCCGGAGAGCTCGGGCAGCCCGAGGTCCACGATCAGGAGGTCGTAGGGCTCGCTCAAGGCGAGGTGCAGCCCGTCGACGCCGTCGCTGCTGCGGTCGAGGGCGTGCCCTTGCTCGCGCAGCGCGGTCGCCATGATCCGGGCCAGCTTCTCGTTGTCTTCGATCAGCAGGATTCGCATGTCCGTTCCCGCGCAGAGGATACCTGGCGTGGCTGGCTGCTTTGAAGAAGTTTCACTCGGGCGGGCCAGGCCCCTTCGAGAATGATGGTTCGTTCATTTTCGATTGGCGCGCTTGTCATGTGTCGCTGCCTACCTTGTCCCCACGCCACACCGCGTGAGGAACCGATGCAGACGCGAACCAAGCCGATCCCCTTCTCGAGGCCGACCATCGACGAACTCGAGATCGACGAGGTCGTCGACTCCCTGCGCTCGGGGTGGATCACCTCGGGGCCCAAGGTCGAGCGCTTCGAGGCCATGTTCCGCGAGCGGCTCGGCGTCGAGCACGCGGTCGCGGTCAACTCGGCCACCGCCGGGCTGCACCTGGCGATCGCCTGCCTCGACCTGCAGCCGGGGGACGAGGTGATCGTGCCCACGCTGACCTGGGCCTCGACCGCCAACGTCGTCGAGCTCTGCGGCGGGCGCACGGTGTTCGCCGACGTGGACCCGGGGACGCTGTGCCTCGACCCCGAAGACGCGCGCCGGCGGATCACGCCGCGCACCCGCGCGATCGTGCCCGTGCACTACGCCGGACAGCCCGCGGACCTCGACCCCCTGCGCGCCATGGCGCAGGAGCACGGCCTCGCCCTGATCGAAGACGCGGCCCACGCGCTGGGGACCTTCTACCGGGGCGAAGAGGTCGGCGCGAGCGGCGGCGTGACCGTCTACAGCTTCCACCCGATCAAGAACATCACCACCGGCGAAGGCGGCATGATCGTCCTCGACGACGAGGCCCTGGCCGAGCGCCTGCGCCTGCTGCGCTTCCACGGCGTCTCCAAGAACGCCTGGAAGCGCTACAGCGGCGGCGGGCGACCGCGCTACGAGGTGGTCGAGCCCGGCTACAAGTACAACATGCTCGACCTCCAGGCCGCCCTGGGGATCCAGCAGCTCAAGAAGCTCGAGGCCTTCAACGCCCGCCGCGCCGAGCTCGCCGAGCGCTACGGGCGCTTGCTGGCCGAGGTCCCCGAGATCACGCCCCTGGCCAGGGTCGACTACCCCGCGGTCCACTGCTGGCACCTCTACATCGTGCGCCTCGACCTGAGCGCGGTGACCCTCGACCGCGACGACTTCATGCAGGCCCTCGGCGAGGAGCAGGTCGGGACCGGGCTGCACTTCCCCCCGCTGCACACCCAGTCGTTCTTCCGCGAGAAATACGGCTACCGCGAGGGCTCGTTGCCCCACGCCGAGCAGGCCGGCGAGGAGATCTTCTCGCTCCCGCTCTACCCCCTGTTGACCGACGAAGACCAGGACGACGTCGTGAGCGCGATCAAGAAGGTCGTGGCGGCGCACCGGAGCGCACCGTGAGCCCGACGCCTCAGCTCTCGATCGTGATCCCCGTGCTCAACGAGGAGGCCAACCTCCCCGAGCTCTTTCGCCGGCTGTTCGGAACCCTCGAGGGGCTGGAGCTGAGCTACGAGGTCTTGATCGTCGACGACGGCTCGACCGACTCCAGCCTGGAGCTGGTCCGCGCCGAGCAGCGCACGCGCCCGCAGCTGCGCTCGCTGCCCTTCGTGCGCAACTTCGGCCAGCACGCCGCGGTCATGGCCGGCTTCGAGGGGGCCCGCGGCGAGTGGATCGTGACCCTCGACGCCGACCTGCAGAACCCGCCCGAAGAGGTCGCGAAGCTCGTCGAGGCCTTCCGCGCGGGCCACGACCTGGTGAACACCGTGCGCCAGGGCCGCGACGACCCGCTGTTCCGCAAGCTCGCCTCCCGCGCGGTGAACTCGCTCGCGCGCCGCTGCTCGGGGATCCAGCTCAACGACTTCGGCTGCATGCTCCGCGGCTACCACCGCGACCTGATCGTGCCCATGACCCGCCGCCGGGAGTTCGGCACGTTCATCCCCGCCCTGGCCATGCTCTACGCGCGCAACCCGGTCGAGATCCCGGTCGCCCACGCCCCGCGCACCGAGGGCGACTCCAAGTATTCGCTGCTCAAGCTGTTTCGCCTGCAGCTCGACCTGGTGACCAGCTTCTCGCTCTCGCCCCTGCGCGCGCTCTTCGGCTTCGGCGTGGCCACCGCGCTCCTGGGGATCGGCTTCGGCCTCGTGCTGTTCGCGCTGCGCCTGATCTACGGTCCCGAGTGGGCCGTGGACGGGGTGTTCACCCTGTTCGCGGTGCTGTTCGTGTTCGTGGGCGCGCAGTTCTTCGCCTTCGGCCTGCTCGGCGAGTACATCGGGCGGATCTACCAGGAGGTCCGCGAGCGCCCGCCCTTCCTCCTGGCGGAGCCCGCGGTCGAGGCTCCGGCCGAGGCGCCCGCCGCCGCTGAGGACGAAGCGCCCGCGCCGGCCGAGTCCGCGCGCGCGGAGGTCGAGCACCCGGTGGGGACCCCGTGAGCATCGCGCTCTTCGCTTACCACGAGCTCGGGCACCAGGCCCTGCAGACCCTGCTGGCCGAGCAGGCTCCGGTCGTCGGCGTGTTCACCTACGAGGACGACCCCGACGAGAACTGCTGGTTCGGCTCGGTGAGCGAACTCGCCCGCGACGCCGGGATCCCGACCTTCACCCCCGCCGACGTGAACCAGCCCGAGTGGGTCGCGAAGCTCCGCGAGCTCGCCCCCGAGGTCCTGCTCAGCGTCCACTACCGGCACATGCTCAAGCGCCCGATTCGCCGCGTCCCGAGCCGGGGCTGCCTGAACCTGCACACCTCGCTGCTCCCCAAGTACCGCGGGCGCTGCCCGCTCAACTGGCAGCTCGTCCACGGCGAGCGCGAGTCGGGCGTGACCCTGCACGAAATGGTCGCGCGCGCCGACGCCGGCGCGATCGTCGACCAGGAGCGCGTCGCGGTGGGTCCCGAGGACACCGCCCTCGAGCTCTACCAGAAGCTGCTCCCCGCGGCGCGCGCCGTGCTCACCCGTCAGCTCCCCGCGATCCTCGCCGGCGCCTGGCCCCGGCGCGAGCAAGACGAAGCCCGGGTCACCAAGTTCGGCGGGCGCGGCCCCGAAGACGGGCGGATCGACTGGAGCGCGCCGGCGCAGCGGATCCACGACCTCGTGCGCGCGGTCAGCCGCCCCTGGCCAGGCGCCTTCTGCGACGTGGCCCCCGGGCGGGTCATGGTGTGGCGCACCCGCGTCGCGGCCCTGCCGCCGAGCGCGGAGGCGCTGGAGCCGGGCGCGACCTGGTCCGACCCCGCGGGGCGCGCCTACGTGCGCGCGGGCGAGGGCTGCTTGGAACTTTTGGATTTCGAGCTCCCCGAGGGGCTCAGCATCGGTGACGGCCTCGCTTCGCAGGCCGCAGGAGTCTCTGCTTCGTGAAAGTCCTCATCCTCGGCGTCAACGGCTTCATCGGCCACTCCCTGGCCACGCGGATCCTCGCCGACACCGACTGGGAAGTCGCCGGCATGGACCTCGAGTCCGACCGCGTCCGGGGCCTGCTCGAGAACCCGCGCATGCGCTTCCTCGAAGGCGACATCGCGATCCACCGCGAGTGGATCGAATACCACGTCAAGCGCTCGGACGTCGTGCTGCCCCTGGTCGCGATCGCGACCCCCGCGACCTACGTCACCAACCCGCTGGGGGTGTTCAAGCTCGACTTCGAGGAGAACCTGCGGATCATCCGCTACGCCACGGCCTACAACACGCGGGTCGTGTTCCCCTCGACCTCCGAGGTCTACGGGCTCTGCCCCGACCGGGCGTTCAACGAGTTCACCAGCAACCTCGTCATGGGGCCGATCGACAAGCAGCGCTGGATCTACGCCTGCGCCAAGCAGCTCCTCGACCGGATCATTTGGGCCTCGGGCGAGCAAGAGGGCCTGCGCTTCACGCTCTTCCGCCCGTTCAACTGGATCGGCCCTGGCCTCGACGACATCGACTCCGCCAAGGAGGGCAGCAGCCGGGTCGTCACCCAGTTCCTCGGCCACCTGCTGCGCCGTGAGCCGCTGCAGCTCGTCGCCGGCGGTCATCAGCGGCGGAGCTTCACCTACATCGACGACGGGATCGAGGCGCTCATGCAGATCCTGCGCAACGAAAACGGCGTCGCCGACCGCCAGATCTTCAACATCGGGCACCCCGGGAACGACTGCTCGATCCGCGAGCTCGCAGAGCACATGCGCGGGATCGTGGCCGAGCAGCCGGGCTACGAAGACGTCCGTCACGCGTCGCTGACCGGCGACGTGAGCGAGGCGGAGTACTACGGCGAGGGCTACCAGGACATGCCCTGCCGCGTGCCCGACGTGAGCAACGCGCGCACCCGCCTGGGCTGGGAGCCCCAGGTCGACCTCGACACCGCGCTGCGCAAGACGATCGCGCACTACGTGGGCCGCGAAGCCGTCGCCTGCCCCACGGGCTGAGCCGGCCGGCGCAGGCAGAGGAGCCCCGAGTGAGCGAACGGCCGCTGTGCAGCCTGAAGGTCGACGTGGACACCCACGACGGCATGCGCGACGGTGTGCCCCGCCTGCTCGAGGCCTTCGCGCGCCACGGCGTGAAGGCCACGTTCTTCCTCTCCTTCGGGCCCGACAACGCGGGCAAGGCCGTGTGGAACCTCGTGCGCCAGCGCGGGTTCATGCGCAAAATGCTCAAGACCGGCGCGCCCAAGCTCTACGGCTGGCGCACGGTGCTCTCGGGGACCCTGCTCCCGGCGCGCCCGACCGCCGCGGCCATGCCCGAGCTGGTGCGCCGGATCGAGGCCGAGGGCCACGAGGTCGGGGTCCACGCCTGGGACCACCGGCTGTGGCAAGACCACCTGCACCGCCTCTCGCGCCCCCAGGTGGAGGAGCAGGTGCGCCTGGCCTGCGACGCCTTCGAGGGGATCCTCGGCCGGCGGCCCCAGGCCGTCGCGGCGCCGGCGTGGTACGTCTCGCGCACGAGCCTCGAGCTCCACGACGCCCTGGGGCTGCTCTACGCCAGCGACATGCGCGGCGGCGCCCCGGCCTTCCCCGAGCTCGAGGGCTATCGCTCGACGACGCTCCAGATCCCGACCACCCAGCCCTGCCTGGAGGAGCTCCTGACCCTCGGGCAGCGTGACCCGGCGACGTGGGTCGACCTCGTGCTGCGGCCCCCCGCCGAGCCCGTCGACGCGCTCGTGCTCCCGCTGCACGCCGAGGTCGAGGGGGGCGTCTACGCCAGCTTCCTCGACGAGCTGCTCGAGCGCCTGACCGGCACCCACGACGTCGTGCCCCTCGAGGGGGTCGCGCGGCGCGCCCTCGCGCGGGACCCCGGGGTGCGGCCGGCGACCCTCGCGCCCTGCTCGGGCCGCGCGGGGCGCGTGTTCGCCTTCGAACCGGCCGGCGTCGAGGTCTGAGCATGACGCCCGCTCAGCCCCAGGGGGTCCGCGCGGTGCGCGCGACCGACCCCGAGCCCCTCGGCCACGAGCGCCCCGGCCCGCAGCCGGCCACCCCCCGCCGACGGTGGCTCGGGGTCGTGGCCCTGCTCGCGCTGCTCGCGTTCAACGGCGTGGGGGCCTTCCCCCTGCACGAGCCCGACGAAGGCCGCTACGCGGACGTCGCGGCGGCCATGGTCCGCGACGGCGACTGGCTCACCCCGCGCCTGAGCGGGATCGACTACTACGAGAAGCCCGCGCTGCACTTCTGGTGCGTCGGGGCGAGCCTCGCCCTGTTCGGGCACTCGGAGGGACCGGCCCGGCTCTCGACCTCCCTCGCGTTCCTGCTCACCGCGCTGCTCGTGGGCGCCTGGGCCGGGCGGATCGGGGGCGAGCCCGCGGGGTCGTCGCCCTCGGCGCGGCCCGGCCGGCCCTTCGGCTGGCAGGCGGCGGCGGTCTTCGTCACGCTCCCGCTCGCGGGCTTCTTCGCGCACATCATTCTGGTCGACACGACCCTGACCTTGTTCACCACCTGCTGCTTGTTCGCGAGCTACCGCGGGTTGATCGAGCCCGAACCCGACGCCCCGCCGCGGCGGCGGTGGATCCTGCTCGCCTGGGGCGCGGCGGGGCTGGCCATGCTCACCAAGGGCCCGATCGGGGTCGTGCTGCCCTTCGGCGCGGTCGGCGGGACCCTGCTCCTGACCCGCTCCTGGGGCAGGATCGGGGCGCTGCTGCGCCCCGACGGGCCGCTCGTGTTCCTCGCGGTGTGCGGGCCGTGGTTCGCGTGGATGTGCGCGGAGCACCCGAACTACGCGCGCGCCTTCTTCCTCGAGCAGAACCTCGCCCGCGCGACCACCGGCGGGAAGTTCGAGCGCGACGGCGCGCTGTGGTACTACCTGCCCGTGCTCCTGGTGGGCTTCCTCCCCTGGGTCGCCCTGCTCCCGCGGATCGTCCAGCGCACGCGCGCCAGCGGGGCCCGGCCCACCGACCTCGCGGGGCGCACCCGGCTGTTCCTCGCCTGCGCGGTCGTGGTGCCGCTGGTGATCCTCTCGCTGGCGGGCTCGAAGCTCGTCTACTACGTGCTGCCCCTCGCGCCGCCCTTCGCCCTGCTCGCGACCGACGCGCTGTTGGTCGACGCGCAGCCCTCGCCCCGCGCGCGGCGCTGGGGGGGCGCGGCGCTGCTCGGGCTCGGGGCGCTCGTCGTGCTCGCCGCGCTGGTCGCGATCCCCGGGATCTGGATCGAGGTCGAGACCCTGCGCGGCTGGTTCGGGCGGAGCCACCTCTCGCCGCAGAAGCTGGAGCTCGAGCTGACCCGCCTGGGCGCGATCCGCGCCGCGCTCCCGGTCGCGATCCCGGCCGCGGTCCTGATCGGCGCGGGCCTCGCGCTGGCCGGGGTGGCCCTGCGCGGGGGGCAGCGCCTGAGGGCCTTCGCCGCGCTGGGCGGCTGCGTGCTGCTCGCGCAGCTCGTGACCCCCTACGTCATGGGCTTGGCGGGGCCGGCCTACTCCAACCGCCAGTTGGCGCGCGCGATCGAGGCCCACGCCGGCGCCACGGGCCCGGTGGTGTGCTTCGGCACCTTCCGCCGCTGCGTGCCCTTCTACCTCGACCGCCCGGTCTACCTCTGGGAGGCGAACTACTCCGAGTTCGGCCACGACCTCGCGCCCGGCGAGTGCGAGTTCGCGCTGCAAGACGACGAGGCGGCCCTGGGCGCCCTGATCCGGGAGCACCCCCGGGTGGTGCTCCTGGCCAAGAACGAGGCCGCGATCGACGCCCTCCGCGCCCTGAGCCCGCTGCCTCTGCGGGTCCTGGCGCACATGGGCGGGCGCGTCCTGCTCGTGCGCGCCGACGCGCCCTGAGCCTCGCGTTTGGTCCCCGAGGCGCTCCGGCGGTCCGTTACGATCGGGGCGGGCGGCCTGGGCGCCGCCCGTGGAAGGGCTGCCCGGTGACGGGATCGACTGCAACCTG
>JAGQRJ010000487.1 GCA_020425635.1 Planctomycetota bacterium
CAGCGCGCCGAACACCAGCCACAGCGCACGCCGCAGGCCGTGGGTCACCCGCAGGCGACGCGCGCCGAGCGCGAGCTGGCGCCGCAACGCGTCTTCGGCGTGGCGACCGTCGCTCACTTGCCCTCGTCCGGGTCGGCCGGCTGCTCCGGCGGCGGCGCGTCGGCGGGCTGCGTCCCCTCGCCCGGATCGGCGGAGGCCGCCGGGTCCTGCACGCGAATGTGCACGATCACCTTCGTGCCACGCTCGGGCAGCCGGCCCTCGTAGGGGACGTAGACCGTGTCGTCGCCCCCCTCGATCAGCGGGGTGTCGAGGACGCAGTCGGGGTCGTGAAAGGTCGCCGCGATGTTCCCCGTGTAGCTGGCGGCGAACACCTCGTGCTCGGTCTTGAACTCGGGGGGCGTGGGCACCATGACCTTGCGCGAGCCGGTAAAGACCCAGCCCGCGGGCTCCATGGCCGCGCCGCGACGCTTGTCCCAGATCAAGTCCTCGGCCCGGCGGGTGACGCGGCCGTCGACCGCCGCGGGGGCGCTGGAGTCGAGGGCCGGGGTGTCTTCGGCGGCCCACGAGACCTCGACGACGACCCGCTCACCCTTGTCGAGCTCGATCGCCTCGCCGAACTCGTTGACCTGCGGCGTCGGCGTGAGCCCGATCAGGATCAGCGCCAGCGAGATCTGCTCGGGCCCGTCCGTCGGGTCGAGGTCGAGCAAGAGCAGGCTCTCGTGGGTCTTGCCCTTGCGGGTGCAGGCGAGCAGCTCGAGGGCCGGGCTGCGCTTGAGGCAGATCGAGCCTTCGATCTCGAGCCGCCGCTCCTTGGTGTAGACCGTGATCCCGGGGAAGTGCTTGAGGATCCCCTTGGCGGCGAGCGCCTTCAGCTCCTCGGGGCTCAGCTTCGGCGCCGGCGCCGGCTCGCTGGGGTCGCGCTCGTCCATGGGCTCGTCGTCGTCGCGCACGGCCGAGCCGTCCCAGGGCTCGTCCTCGCCTGCGGGCGGGTCGAGCACGGGTGCCCCGGTGTCGGGGTCGACCTGCACCGCGTCGAGCTCGGGGATCGTGTCGGCGGTCAGGAGCTCGTCGACCCACTCCTCGTCGTCCGGGGAGTCGCCGCCCGCGAACCCCGGGTCGCCCTCCGAGGGGTCCTCCGCGTCGTCACGGAACAGCGTCTCGCTGGTCTTGATCGTGTCCAGCTTGCCGATCGCCGCGCCCGGGTCCTTCCCCGAGTCCGCCGGGCAGCCGGCCAAGGTGAGCGCCGCCGCCCAGAGGGCGATCGCTCCAGTCGTGCCGCGGGTCATGGGGCCTCCTCGCCTTCGAACCCCGGGGGGTGACGTCTGGTTCCCTCTGGCTGAGACGGGCGCCCAGCGCGGATTGTTCACCGATCGGGGGTCCACAGGGGTCGAGCATGACACACCTCGCGCACCTCGGCGGCGACCTTTTGCCGCGCGCTGGGGTCGTCCTTGGCCGCCAGCGCCCGGTCGATCCAGTCCGCGATCCGGTCCATGTCCTCGAGCCCGAAGCCGCGGCTGGTCACGATCGGGGAGCCGATCCGGATCCCGCTGGGGTCCATCGGCTTGCGCGCGTCGTAAGGGATCATGTTCTTGTTGACCGTGATCCCGACCTCGTCGAGCAGCGCCTCCGCGTCCTTGCCGCCGAGGCCCTTCGAGGTCACGTCCACCAGGAACAGGTGGTTGTCCGTGCCCCCCGACACGATGCGGAACCCGCGCTGGGCCAGGCCCTGGGCCATGCGTTGGGCGTTGGCGATCACCTTGCGTTGGTAGGCCTTGAAGCCCTCGCTCTGCGCCTCCTTGAACGCGACCGCCTTGGCGGCGACCACGTGCCCCAGGGGCCCGCCCTGCTGCCCGGGGAACACGCTCTTGTCGAGGGCCTTGCGGTACTTCTTGCGGCAGAGGATCAGCCCGCCGCGCGGGCCACGCAGGGTCTTGTGGGTCGTGGTCGTGACGAAGTCGGCGTGCGCCACGGGGTTGGGGTGCTCGCCGGCGGCGACGAGGCCCGCGATGTGCGCGATGTCCGCGAGGAGCAGGGCGTCGACCGAGGCCGCGATCTCGGCGAAGCGGGCGAAGTCGATCACCCGGGAGTAGGCGCTCGCGCCGCACACGATCATGCGCGGCTTGTGCTCCGCGGCCAGGCGCGCCACCTGCTCGTAGTCGATCCGCTCGTCGCCCTCGGTCACCCCGTAGTTGACGATCGTGTAGAGCCGCCCCACGAAGTTGACCGGGTGCCCGTGAGAGAGGTGCCCCCCGTGGTCCAACGACATGGAGAGGATCGTGTCGCCGGGCTCGAGCACCGCGCCGTAGACCTCGAGGTTGGCCTGGGTCCCGGAGTGGGGCTGTACGTTGGCGTGCTCGGCGCCGAAGAGCTCCTTGGCGCGGTCCCGCGCCAGGCGCTCGCACACGTCGAGGTGCTCGCAGCCGCCGTAGTAGCGCCGCCCGGGGTAGCCCTCGGCGTACTTGTTGGTGAACCACGAGCCGTTGGCGGCCATGACCGCGGGGCTGGCGGCGTTCTCCGAGGCGATCAGCACGATCGTGTCTTGCTGGCGCCGGAGCTCGGCGGCGAGGGCGTCGGCGACCTCGGGGTCCGAGGCGCGCACGTGCTCGAGCACCGGGCCGGCGTAGCCGCCGAGCGCGTCAGGGGAGGCTTGGGTCATGGCGAGGTCCTCTCTCACGATCAACGTTCCTGACCGGCGGCCCAGCGCAGGTAGGCCTCCACGAAGCCCTCGATCCCCCCGTCGAGCACGCGCTGCACGTTGGTCTCCTCGTGACCGGTGCGCGAGTCCTTGACCAGGGTGAAGGGCTGCAGGGTGTAGCTCCGGATCCGGTCGGCGGCGCCGAAGCCCATGTTCGACTTGCTCGAGTAGCCGGCGGCGGCTTCCTTCTCGCGCTTCTCCAGCTCGACCTGGTGCAGGCGGTTCTTGAGCATCTGCATCGCCGTGCGCCGGTTCGCGTGCTGGTGCCGCTCGTTCTGGCACTGGGCCACGATCCCGGTCGGGATGTGGGTGATCCGCACCGCGCTCTGGGTCTTGTTCACGTGCTGCCCGCCGGGGCCGCCCGCCGAGTAGGTGTCGACCCGCAGGTCGCTGTCGTTGATCTCGACCTCGATCGCGTCGTCGAACTCGGGGGTCACGTCGACCGCGGTGAAGCTGGTCTGCCGGCGCTTCTGCGCGTCGAAGGGCGAGATCCGCACCAGGCGGTGCGTCCCGCGCTCGCTCTTGAGCCAGCCGAAGGCCCCGGGCCCCTTCACGTGCAGGGTCGCGCTCGAGATCCCCGCGGTCTCCGCGTAGTCGACGTCGATCATCTCCACGCTGAACCCTTGCTGCTCCGCGTAGCGGGTCAGGAGCCGCATCAGCATCTCGGTCCAGTCGCAGGCGTCGACCCCGCCCGCCCCCGCCTGGAGGGTCACGAAGGCGGAGAGCCGGTCGTGGTCGCCGGTGAAGTAGGTGCGGAGCTGGAGCTTGTCGAGCTCGCTCTCGGCGGTCTCGAGGTCGCGCTCGACCTCGCTCGCCGCGTCGGCGTCGCCCTCGCTCGTCGCCAGCTCGTCGAGCACCTCGAGGTCGTCCAGCCGGTTCTGGATCGCGCTGAAGGCGTCGGTCTCGCTCTTGACCGCCTTCAAGCGCTGCACGACCTCCTGGGCCGCGTCGCTGTTGTCCCAGAACCCCGGCTCGCCCATCTTGCCTTCGAGGGCCTGCCGCTCGGTGGTCAACGCGTCGACGTCGAGGGTCTTGCGCAGCTCGTCGTAGCGAGCGCGCAGCTCTTGGATCTTATGGCCGAAGCTCACCCTGGCTCGATCGCCCCCGCGGGGCGTTAGTGTTTGGAGAGGCGGGATTTGCGCTGCGACATTGAAACATGCCGGCGCGCGCCAGCCAAGGTTCCGAGCGCGTTAGCCCCCCAGCGAATCGAAGCGCGCCCAGGGACTCGGGCCGTAGAGCGAGAGCACGCGCTTGCCCGCCTCGGGGGTCCCCCGCTGCGCGAGGGCCAGGCCCGCGTCGAGCACGCGGGCGCGGCGCCCCGCGCCCGTCGGAGGACAGAGCTCGAACTGCCGCAGGAGGTCGTCGTCGTCGACCTCGCGCCCGCAGCTCAGGGCGACGACGTCGACCAGCTCTGCGTGCCAGGCGCCGGCGCGGAACAACTGCACACCCCAGGCGTCGAGGGCCTGGGGGATCGCCTCGTGACCGAGGCGCGAGAGGGCCTCGAGCGCGACCCCGCGCTGACCGGGGTCGTCGTCGGCCTCGAGCGCGATCTCCAGCACGCGGTCGGTGAAGCCCTGGAGCCCGAGCAGCCCCACCGACCACATCGCCACCGCCCGCGGCGCCCGCTCTTCGTGCTGCAGCCAAGGGCCCAGCAGGGCCGAGGCCGCCTCGAGGTCGCGCGACTCCGCCAGGCGAATCAAGGCCTGGGCGCGCAGCGCCGCGTGCGGCCCCTGGCCGTCGCGCGCCATGCCCAGCCAGCGCTCGAGGAGCTCGGTCGGCGTGCTCCCGGCGGCCGCGGGCGCCTGCTTGAGCAGCGAGGCCAAGAGCGCCGGGTCGTCGAGGCTGGCGAAGAAGCGCCACACGGCGTCGGCGAGCCCGCGGCGCATGAGTTCGTGCGCCGCGGCGTGGCGCACCGCCGTGCTGTCGCTGTGCTCGAGGGCGGCCTCGAGCAGCTCCTCGCTCTGCAGCGCGCGCGCCGCGTGCACGAAGAGCGCGACCCGCAGCTCGTGGTCGGGGTGGGCGCGGGTCATCTCGCTGACGCGCTCGCGCACGCTGGAGCGGGCGAAGCCGTTGCCCCCGAGGCCAACCAACCAGCGCCCGCTGCGGAGCACCGCGAGGCAGGCGCTCTCCGAGTCGAGGGCCTCGATCCGATCGAGCACGTCGTTGGCGGCCGACTCGTCGACGGCGCTCGCCGCCTGCACCGCGATCGCGACCGCGGGCACGCGCCCGGCGTCTTCGCCGCGGAGCACGACCTCGACCTCCCCCGGCTTGCGGCTCTTGAGCACGGCGGTCAGCGCTTGGCGCAGCTCCTTGGTCGGCGGGGACTCGAGCTGCCCGAGGAGCTTGATCACCGCCGGAACGCCGCCGGGGTGCTTGCGGCGCGCGACCTCCTCGAGGGTCTCGAGGGAGCGCGGGTGCTCGGGGCGCCGCCAGGCGTGCTCCAGGCGGCGGGCCAGGTCGGCGTCGCCGAGGAGCGCCGCGGGGCGGTGCGGGGTCACGATCGGCGGGGTCCCGCTCGCGGTCTCGCGGCTGCCGTCGGCCAGCTCCACGGTCACGGAGACGTCGAGCAGGCCCTCCTCGAGGCCCACCACCTGACCTTCGCCGCCGGCGACGCGCACCCGGTCGCCGGGGACGGGCGGGATCGCGAACCCCGAGCGGAGGGCGCCTGTGCGGTAGCGGTAGAGGGCGCGGGGTTCGCTGCTCGCCGAGCGGCGCAGGCGCTTTAGTTCGGGGTGGATCATGCGTTGAAGAAGAACCCCGTGGGTATGTCGACCTTGTTCTCGGTGAGCTGCGCGTTCGGCTGCGTCTCTTCCTGGGCCCGGGGCTTGGCGTCGAACAGCGCCAGCAGCCGCTCACCGAGCGGCGTGACGTCGTCGTCCTCGGGGTAGGGCGGGGGCAGGGCCGCGACGATCGCCTCGACCTGCTCGCGGGTGACCTCGGGGGGCGACTTGAGCACCATCAGCTCGAGCATGCGCGGGTGGAAGTCGTCGGAGCGCACGTAGGCGGCCACGGAGAAGTAGACCGGGCTGCGCCGCATGCCGAACACCTGCTGGCGGCTGATCCGCAGCTCGCCCTTGGCGATCTTCTCCTTGGTGTAGCGACACGCCGCCCGCCCGCTCGGGGCGACCTCGAGGGCCGGCAACCCGCCGGTGTCGCGCCAAGGCGAGCGCGGGGTCGGCGCGATCCCGGGAGGCAGCTGCTCTTTGAGGAAGGCGCGCACGTCCTCGGGCCAGCGCTCGGACGCCTCGGCCACGACCCGCTGACAGAGCCCCGGGGCGAGCTGCACCACGCAGCCGAGGTGGAGCCGGCGCTCGCCGTCGATCGAGAACGCGCGCACGGCGTGCTGGTGGGCGATCCCCGGCCCACCCGGCACCTCGACCCCGCAGAACGCGCAGTCCCCGTGCATGTCGCGCTTGTCGTAGGAGAGGTCCAGGATCGGAGTGCGCTGGTAGGAGCGCGGCGAGGGCTCGACGTCCTTGTCGACGAAGCGCGCGAGGTCCGAGAGGGCCTGGGCAGGCCAGTCGGGGGCCTTGTCCTTGAGCTTGCGCGCCGCGAGGTCGGGCGCCTTGGTGGCGGCGCAGTCGAGGTGATACAGCTGCTCCTGCCCGAGAACGTTGATCGCCTTGACCCGGAAGCTCCCGCGGTCGATCTCGACGTCGCAGGCCTTGCACTTGGCCCGGCTGGTCGGGGAGACCTCACACAGCAAGTCGATGTATGGATTCCAGCGCATTTCCCCTCCGGCCGCGTAGGGCAAGTGTCCCACCCTCGGCGGAGGAGCACCAGTCGCGTCGACCCGAGGCGGGGGGGGGCGACGGCTAAACCGAGGCCAGGCGGATGGTTGTGCGCCAAACCGCGGGACTGTACGCCGCCGTGACGGACTCGACCCAACACCCCCGCGTCCATCGCGTAACTTACCCGAGACCCGATCCTCGGCGCAGTCGCTTGCCGAGTGTGGGTGCCTTCGCGAAGGGGTGGATTAAACGCAATGAAACTAGCAGCTTATACTGTCGCGGCGACCCTCCTGGTCGCCAGCTTCGCCCACGGCCAGGACACCCGCGCCGAGTTCGGGCGCGAGCTCAAGGGCCTCGGCTCCGCCACGGAGTGCGGCGTGGCCGCGCTCACCGCCGGACCGACCCGCGCCTTCCGCAGCCGCCTGGCCCTCGACGCCCAGGTCCGCGGGACCGCCTTCTGCGTGTCCAGCGAGGGTCACATGTTGACCTACTCGGGCTACGTCGCGGGTCGCCCGACGGTCGACCTGATCTTCCACCGCGGCGTGCGCGCCAAGGCCGACGTGCTCGGCTTCGACCTGCGCTGCGGCGTGGCCGTGCTCAAGCTGCAAGACGTGGCCGGCCTCACCCAGCGCCTCGGCCGGCTCGACGTGATCTCCCTCGGCGACTCCAGCGGCCTGCGCGCCGGCGAGACCGTGTTCAGCTGCGGCAACGCCTACGACTCGATCGCGATCGACGGCGTCCCCGCCCTCTCGCGCGGGATCGTCACCACCCTCGGCCGCATGAACGACGCCGGGGTCTACGGCGGGTTCGCGATCGAGACCGACGCCGCGGTGAACCCCGGGAGCTTCGGGGGCCCGCTGGTCAACCGCGAGGGTCGCGCGGTGGGGCTGGTGATCCCGGTCTACTCCGAGCGGCGCTTCCTCGGCTGCGCCGTCCCCAGCAACCTGCTCCGCGCGAGCTATCAGGCGATCGTCGCGGGGACCCCCCTGCGCGCGCCCAAGATCGGCGTGCAACTCGAAGACACCGGCGGCGAGGCCAAGGGCGGCCTGAACGTGCTGAGCGTCGAGCCCGGGTCTCCTGCGGCCCTCGCGGGGCTCAAGGCCGGCGACCGGCTCGTGCGCTTCGACGGCGCCGCGATCCAGGACTCCGAGGACGTGCGCGCTCAGCTCGCCCAGCTCACCCCGGGCAGCCCGGTGACCCTGACCCTGGAGCGCGGCGCGCGGATCAACCTGCAGCTGGTGTTGGGCGAGGGCGAGCCCCTCGCTCCTCCGCCGGCGATCGCCCAGCGCCCGGAGCCCCGCCCGCAGCCCGCTCGCCCGCAACCGCCCGCCCGCCCGCAGCCCGCGCGCGGCGTGCGCCTCGGGGTCGAGGTCGCGGAGAAGGGCGGCGCGATCGAGGTGGTCGCGGTCGAGCCCAACTCACCCTGCGGCCGCGCGGGCTTGCGCGCTGGCGACGTGATCAAGAAGCTCGGCGGCAAGACCGTGGGCTCCCTGGACGACCTGGCGGCGGCCGTCGGCGCGCTGGGGAACGCCCCCAGCGCCCAGCTCACCCTCGAGCGCGGCGGCTGGTCGCGTGAGGTCACCCTGAGCTTCGGCGACGCGCCCCCGGCCGTGGCCGGCAAGGCCCTCCCGGTCGACCAGCGCGGCTACTTCGGCGTGTGGATGACCCCCGGCGACGGCCAGGGCGGCGCCCTGCTCGACGGGGTCAGCAAGGGCTCCCCGGCCAAGAGCGCGGGCCTCATGGCTGGCGACCGGATCGTGATGGCCAACGGCACCAAGATCTCGAGCTGCAACGACCTCGTGGCCGTGCTCGAGACCCTCGGCCCGGGCACGAACCTGATCCTGCGCGTCCGCCGCGGCGAGCGCGAGCAGCTCGTGCGCGTGCAGCTCGGCACCCGCCCTCAGACGACCCCGGAGGCCGACCTCGGCGGCAAGAGCCCCTACCTCGGCGCCAAGCTCGACGTCGCGCAAGGCGGGCTGAAGGTGCTCGAGATCGACCCGGAAGGCCCGCTCGCCGGCACCGGCCTGGCCGCCGGCGACCTGCTCTTGCGCTTCGGCGCGAAGCCGGTGCGCAGCCTGGAAGATTTGATTCAAGCCATGAACGGGAAGAATCCTGGAGACTCCGTCGAGCTCGAGGTCTCCCGCGACGGCTGGTCCAAGACCCTCACCGTTCGCCTGGGCGCGCGCTAAGCGCCAGGCGAGGAGCACCACCATGATTCGCAGCACTGGATTCCTGTTCGCGCTGGCCCTCGTCGCCAGCACGCACGCCGCAGCCGGGGGCTTCCTCGGCGTCTGGCTCAACAAAGACGCGCCGAGCGGCAAGGGCGCGCTGATCGAGGAGGTCGCTCCCGACTCGCCGGCCGCCAAGGCCGGGCTGCGCCCGGGCGACTACGTCGTCCAGGTCAACGGCAAGTCCGCGACCTCGAGCGCAGACCTGATCCAGGTCCTCGAGCGCGGCCAGGCGAAGCAGACCCTCGAGCTCATGGTCGAGCGCGACGGCTGGGGCAAGCGGGTCAGCGTGACCCTCGCCGCGCGCCCCGGCGAGAGCGCTCCGCCCAAGAGCGACGTGCCCCCGGCGACCCCCAACCGGCCTCGCGGCTTCCTCGGGATCATGCTCGCGCGGCCGTCGGCCGGCGAGTCGCGCCCGGTGATCAGCGGCGTCCAGCCCGGCAGCCCGGCCGCCCAGGGCGGCCTGCGCAACGGCGACGTGCTGACCCAGATCGGGAAGGTCGCGATCGAGGACACCGGCGACCTCATGCAGGCCCTCGCGGAGTATGGGCCCGGCGACGCCGTCGCGATTCAGGTCGAGCGCGCGGGCAAGCAAGCGCAGCTGAAGGTGACCCTCGGCAACCCGCAGATCGAGGAGGAGACGCCGGAGCCT
This sequence comes from Planctomycetota bacterium, assembly GCA_020425635.1. Lineage (GTDB taxonomy): Bacteria > Planctomycetota > J058 > J058 > J058 > JAGQRJ01. The sequence continues at coordinate 9,307 of JAGQRJ010000487.1, forward strand.
CGCGCCAAGCCGAGCGCGCGGACCCCCGCCTCGCCGGCCGAGAAGCTCCCGCCCTACCTCGGCGTGGCCCTCGACGACAGCGACGGGACCCTGAAGGTCGCCGAGCTCTCGGCGAACAGCCCCGCTGAGAAGTCTGGCCTGCGCAGCGGTGACGTCGTGCTCAAGGTCGACGACACCGCCGTGACCTCGATCGAGTCCTTCGTGAAGGCCATGGAGGGCCGCTACGCCGGCGACGTGATCGTGCTCCAGGTCACGCGCGACGGCTGGAAGAACGAAGTCCGGGTGACCCTCGGCAAGCGAGAGGAATAGCATGCGCACCTCGACCCTCCTTCCCCTGATCCTCGCGGCGGGGCTCGCGAGCGCCCTCGGCGACTCCACCGACTCGCCGCTGGCCGCGCTCGACGCGGCCACGCAGCAGGTCGTCGACCGGGTCCAGGCCGCGGTGGTCGGCCTCGACGTGGAGCGCACGAACTACGGTCCGCGCGACCTGACCGCCCCGGAGCGGCAGCTGCTCGGCGTGGTCATGCCCTACGACGAGCGCTACTTCGCGCGCCCCGAGGGCCCCTGCTCGGCGGTCGTGATCGGCCCGCAGCTCCTGGCGACCTCGTCCTACAACGTCGCCGGCGACGGTGAGATCACCGTCCACACCGCCGACGGTCGCGAGGTGCACGCGACTCGCCTGGGCACGGACAACAACCTCGGCGTGACCCTGCTCAAGACCGAGCAAGACGTCGGCCCCGCCCTCGAGCTGCGCACCGATGAGCCGCGGGTCGGCGAGTTCGTCGTGCTGGTCGCCCGCAGCAAGGCCTCGACCCCCTACGTGACCCGCGGGATCGTGAGCGGCCTCGACCGCTTCGGCGGCGACGCCTTCGCGCACTCCGCGCGCACGAACTACGTGAACACCGGCGGCGTGCTGGTGGGCCTCGACGGACGCGCGGTCGGGATCTCGACCCAGCACGGGCACCGCGCCCGGCAAGGGCAGAACTCGGGGGTCGGCTTCGCCGCCTCCTTCGCCGACCTCGCGCAAAACCTCGGCCAGCTCAAGGAGGGCAAGGACATCGCCAAGCGCAAGCTGCCCTTCCTCGGGATCTCCGCCGACCCGGAGACCTTCAACGGCGGCGAGCACGGCGTGCGGATCGGCCGCGTGGTCGAGGGCTCGGCGGCGAGCGAGGGCGGCCTGAAGGCGGGCGACTGGATCAAGATCTTCAACCAGGTCGAGGTGAAGAACTTCCTCGAGCTGCGCGAGGAGATCCTCAGCCTCAAGATCGGCCAGGAGATCCTGGTGACGATCGTGCGCGGCGAAGAGACGATCGACCTGACCGTGAAGCTCGGCAGTCGAGAGGAGCAAGATTGATGCGAACCCTGCTGATCGCCGCGGCGTTGGCCGCGTGCCCCCTGCTCGCCTGCGCGGAAGACGACGCCCTCGCGCGCGCCCTCGCGCTGCAGGCCGACCTGATCCAGCTCACCGACACGGTGTCGCCCGCGTTCGTCGCGATCGGCGGCGGGTCGGGGGTGATCGTCTCCCCCGAGGGCGACGTGCTCACCAACCACCACGTCGCCGGCGGCCGCAAGGTCGGCGAGACGTGGCAGATCATGGGTCAGGGCGGGAAGATCCTGACTGCGGTCATGGTCGGCACCGACGAGGGCGGCGACATCTCGCTGCTCAAGATCCAAGACGCGGGCCCGTTCCCCTTCGTGCCCCTCGGCGACTCGGACAAGGTCCAGGTCGGCGACCCGGTGGTCGCGCTCGGCAACCCCTTCGGGTTCAGCAAGGACGGCAGCCCGCACGTGACCATGGGGATCGTGAGCGCCGTACACCGCTTCCAGGGGGGCTACTCGGACGCGATCCAAACCGACACCGCGATCAACCCCGGCAACTCGGGCGGTCCGCTGATCAACTTCGACGGCGAGCTGATCGGGATCAACGGCAAGATCAACTTCCGCTGGGGCAACCGGGCCAACTCGGGGATCGGCTACGCGATCCCCGCCAACCAGATCCGGACCTTCCTCCCAGCCTTCCGCGCCAAGGGCGAGGTCGACCACGGCACGCTCAAGGGCGTGGGCCTGGGCGACACCCCCGACGGCGGACGCGGCTGCCTGATCCAGCGGATCAGCAGCTCCTCGAGCGCCTATCAAGCGGGGCTCCGCCAGGGCGACCTAGTGCTGCTCGCCGACGGGCGCGAGGTCCACAGCGCGGCGCGGCTGCGGGGGATCCTCGGGACCTTCCCGGCGGGCTCGAAGCTCGACCTGGTCGTGACCCGGGGCGACGCCAAGCACACCGTCTCGGTGGCGGTGGAGTCGACCGCGGTCGCTCAGCGGGTCGCGGTCCGGGGCGGGTGGCTCGGCGTGCGCATGCAGCCCCACGACGAGGGCGTGGAGATCGCGAGCGTGACCCAGGACTCACCCGCGGCCAAGGCCGGGGTCGAGGCTGGCGACGTGATCACCGCGCTCGAGAGCGAGGGCCAGCGCACCGAGGTCAAGAAGACCGTCGACTTCATCAAGGTGCTGGGCAAGCTCAAGCCCGGGGCGCAGCTGACGCTGATCGGCAAGCGCGGCGCCCAAGAGATCACCGTCGGGGTGACCCTCGGCGAGTGGCCGAAGCTCAACCGGCGCTGAGGCCCGTCGAGCTCGATCGACCCCCGAGGACCCGGAGCAACGCTCCGGGTCCTTTTGCGTAGGGAGCTGTGCTAGAGTCGTTTACGTCGAGGGTATCGAATGGGTCGAGGCGTTGGAGTCGGGTCGAGGTCGTACGTCAGATCCGTGTCACGTCGGTCCCGCTCGCTACGGTTCGTTCTTTTCATGCCTTATGACTGGGTCACTTAGACCTTTTCATGGTTGGTCCGTCCGTTGCTCTTAGTGAGCTCTGAAGGACGATCGGAGGATTCGGTGCACAAGCGCTTCGCGACCGCTACGGTCATGCTCGCCCTGCTCGGCGGATGGGTTGGGGCCCAAGAGCCCCTCGACCTGCCCGAGCCCACCAACGAGCGCTTGTTCGGCTTCGAGTTCGAGTTCGCGGGCGCCCGGGACCGGATCCTCTCCTTCGAAGAGATGCCCTGGGAGAACTACGAGCGCCTGATGCGCGTCGTGGTCGAGCACTACGGCGGCAACCCGGCGGACATTCGCAAGGTCGACTTCATGAAGGAGACCGGGAACCTCGAGAAGTGGCCGACCGGTGAGCGCCCGCTGTTCCGCGCGGAGTGGACCGACGCCAAGGGCCGCAAATGGAAGATCGAGCCCGAATACGTCCAGTCGACCGGCCTCGACGGCTACGAAATGGTCACCCCGCCGCTGGACGACCCCAAGGACCTGCGCGAGATCATCGACAAGATCGCGGCCTCGGGCCTGGTCAAGGAGGGCCTCAAGTCGGGCGTGCACCTGAACCTCGACGGCCGGAGCCTGACCCACGGCAACGACGCGCGCGCGCTCACCAACCTGATCCTGATGCACGAGAGCTACGAGCCCATGCTGCGCCGGATGTTCCGTCCGGTGCGCGGCGGAAGCCCGACCAACCGCTTCGCGCGCTCGATCGCGACCGACCACGAAGACCTCCTGCGTGAGCTCGACGCGCTGCCCCAGGAGGAGCGCACCCGCGAGAAGCTCGAGGAGCTGTTCAGGGCGCGCACCGAGCGCGAGGCCGCGCTGCACGAGGCAGAGGTTCGCGGCGAGGGCTCCTGGACCAAGCTCTGGAAGTACCGCTCGCTGAACCTGGCGAAGGTGCTGGACATCAACGAGCTGCACAACGGCAAGGCGGGCGTCGTCGAGTTCCGCATGTTCGACCTCGACGTGTTCAAGAACCCCGACGCCCACGAGATGCAGGCCAAGATCTACCGCGCCATGGTCCGCCAGGCCGAGCTCATGGCCGAGCGCGGCGAGACCTTCCGCTACCGCCCGCGCAACCCCGCCCCCGAGGGCGCGGATATCGCGGTCTACAACACCCCCAAGGATCCGGCGGAGGCCAAGCGCGCCGCCGCCGAGATGCTCCAGACCATGGGCCTCAACCCGGCGGAGTTCACGGACTACCTCGACCGGACCCTGGTCCGTGAGGTGCTCCCCACCCGCACCGGGATCGAAGACGCCCTCAACCGCCTGACCGACGCCAAGCTCGTCCACAACGGCAAGCCCTTCACCTACGGCTTCGAATACGAGGGCCGCGGCGCAGACGCGGTGAAGATCATGGTCCCCACCGACGCCCAGGAGCGCGCCAGCTGGGACGCGAAGACGGTCAGCGAGAAGAAGGCCTACTACCAGCGGACCGTCGGCAACAGCCCCGAAACGATCGACTCCTACTTCGAGCCCGACACCCGCCTGTGGTGGCTCGACCCTTACTGGTACACCGAGGGCACCGGCAACTGGGAGATCCACTCCAAGGTCTTCGACAACCTTGAGGAGGCCATGCGCGCCATGCGCGAGGCCAAGACCCTGGCCGGGGCCTCGGGCAAGGGCTTCCACCTCCACATGCGCGACAACGGCCCCGATTGGGAGAAGCTCGAGGCCCGCGGGAGCGAGTTCGCCGACTTCATCGAGCGCGCCTCCGACTGGGTGTGGCTCCAGCGCGCCCGCCGCCTGAAGACCATGATCGGGATCAAGTCGTGGTCGAACGCGCGCCTCTCCCCGGACGAGGTCAACAAGCTCTCCCAGCTCGGGAACACCGGCCGGGCCACGATCCGGACCCAGGTCAACCGCTCGGAGAACTACATCGACGTCGAGATCCGCGGCCTGACCAAGTGGGTCGACGACATCGAGCTCCTCGCCAAGCTGATCAGCAACGGCCTGGTCACCGGCAACTTCGGCGAGTGGAAGCACACCGACAACCCGCTCAAGGGCAAGACCAAGGGCGAAGGCTCGGTGAACTTCGCCGACTTCATGGAGGACTACTCGCGCAACGTCGAGGGCAAGTCACTGAGCAACGCGGAGCGTCGCCTCTACGACCGTCTCCAGCACGACTACATCAAGGCTGGCGACGGCGGCAACGGCTGGGGCAGCTCGCGGATCTCCGCCACCCAGCTCAACGTGGCCACCCCGCTCCAGCCCTGGCACATGGACCAGGCCCTCGACCCCTACCTGCGGCGTGACCTCTACTTCCGCCAGCAAGACTACGCCCGCAGCCTGCGCTACACGATGAACAAGGTCATGCGTGGTGAGTACGGCGTCGACATGGAGGTGCTCTCCCCCGAGGGCTTCACGAACACCATGGGCCTCGAGCCGGAGCTCGCCGAGAAGCTGGTCACCGCGCGGGAGCTCGCGGGCGGGACCCTCGGCGTGGAGGACGCGCTGCGCATGGTCGCCAGCGGCGACCCCGAGGCCGTCTCGCGCCTGAGCCCGGTCGACGTCAACGCCAGCGACGCGATCGTCGCCGAGCGCTTGAAGCTGACCCCTGAAGAGCTCGCCAAGCTGCGCGCCCACGCCAACAACGGCGACATCGTCGAGGCCCTCGAAGCCGCGGGGCTCGACGAAGCGCGCGTGCTCGAGGCCGTCGAGCGCTCGGGCGTGATCGACATGAACAGCGTCGAGGGTGAGGCCCTCGCCAAGCGCCTGGGGCTCACCCCGAGCGAAGTCACGCGCCTGCTCGCCTACCGCGACGCCCACGAGGTGACCTCCGAGGAGGCCATGCGCGCCGCAGGAGTGAGCGAAGCCGGCGTCGAGCGCCTGCTCGAAGAGGCCACCCGCAGCGTCGACCTCTCGACGGCCAACCGCGCACAGCTCGTCGAGGCCGGGTTCACCCCCGAGGAGGCGAAGAAGGTCGTGGCGGCGCGCAGCGCGCAGTATTTCCGCACCTACGAGGACCTGGCCAAGGCCGGCGTCGGCTCGGACGCGATCGAGTCCCTGCGCGGCAGCGACCGGATCAACAAGCGTCAGCTCAACACCTTCAGCGCCGAGGAGCTCGTGGCCCGCGGCGGGATCTCCCAGCGAGACGCCGAGCGGATCGTGCGCTACCGCAGCGGGATCAGCGAGTTCACCCCCGAGCTCCTCTCGGAGGTCCTCGACGACGCCAGCCGCGCGCGGGAGCTCAGCGCCCGCACCCGGCCCCTGGACCTGCAGACCGCCAACGTCGACGAGCTCGTCGAGCGTGGGATCAACCAGCGTGACGCCGAGCGCCTGGTGCGCTACGCCCGCGCCAACAACCTCAGCACGCCCAGCGGGCTCGAGGGCTGGGAGTCGCTCTTCCAGCAGCTGCGCGAGAAGGGCGTGATCCGCGGCGCCCGCCGCGTCCGCGACCTGGCCCAGCGGGGCAACCTCGAGAGCATCGCGATCGAGAGCGCGCCCGTCGAGAGCCTGATGCGCTTCGGACTCAGCGAGGCCGAGGCCAAGGAGGTCGTGCGCCTGCGCGACAGCCAGCCGCTGAGCGCCGAGTCGCTGGTCGAGGGCGGCTTCAGCGAGGCCGAGGCCAAGCGCCTCGCCGGCTTGATGCACGAGATCGACCCGCGCACCGCGAGCTACGCCGAGCTCGAGGCCCGCACCGGGCTCTCGCGCGCCGAGCTCGCCCGGGTGATCGCGCTCAGCGGCACCCAGGTCGACGTCGCGCCGGCCGAGGTCCTCGCCGAGCGCTTCGGGATCGCCCCGGCCAAGGCCTCACGCCTGGTCGCGCTCCGCGACGGCAAGACCTTCGCAGAGGCCCTGGCGGAGGTCGGCCACGCCGACAAGCTCGACGCGCTGGTCGACCAGGCCAAGGGCGTCGTGATCGGCAACGAGAGCGTCTCGATCGCCGAGCTCGCGCGCCGCCTGCAGATCAGCCGCGAGACCGCGCGCAAGATCGTGCGCTACCGCGACGCCCACGACCTCGACAGCGTCTCGGCGCTGCGGCAGGCGGGCCTCTCCCAGGCCGACGCCGAGCGGATCTTTCCCCTGCTGGGCGACGGCGAGGCCCTCCGCGTGGCCGACGCGCCCGCCGAGCTCGGCCTCAGCGCCGAGGAGGCCAAGCGCCTCGAGGTCGCCCGCACGGCGGTCGAGTTCGGGGCGTTCCCCGAGCTGGTCGGCCAGGGCGTCGACTTGACCACCGTCCGCGCCCTCCAGAGCTCGGACCTCAGCACCCAGGACCTCAAGACCCTGAGTGTGGAAGAGGTCGCCGAGCGCGCGAACATCTCCCGCGAGCGCGCCGAGGCGCTCCTGCGCGTGACCCAGGTCCACGACGTGGAGTCCCTGCGCGGGCTGCAGTCGGTGCTCGGCGCCGAGCGCGGGCTCGAGGTCTACGCCAAGGCCAAGCTCCGCCGCAGCAGCGGCCTCGCCCAGCTGAGCGAAGTCTTCGGCGAGGCGACCGCCAAGAAGCTGGTCGACTTCCGCGAGTCGCACTCCTTCAGCGCCTACAACAACGAGTCCAGCGTGCGCGCCCTCGGCACGAACGGGATCGTGCGCAGCGACGTGGTCGACAAGATCCTCACCTTCTCGCCCAAGGTCGACCTCGAGACCGTGACCGTGGAGGAGCTGACCGGGCCGCGCTTCAAGCTCCCCGAGCGCGTCGCCCGCCGCCTCGTGGCGCTGCGCGACAGCAAGCCCGTGCGCACCGTCGAGGAGCTGCGCGAGCTGGGCCTGACCAAGGCCGAGGCCACCCGGGTGCTCGAGCGTTCCAAGCCGGTGAACGTCGAGACCGCCACCGCCGAGGAGCTGCAGCGGGCCGGCTTCACCGAGAAGCAGGCCGAGGAGCTGCTCGAGTTCCGCACCAAGCTGCAGAACGCTCCGACGCTCGACGCCACCGAGATCAGCCGCCAGGTGCGCTTCAAGGTCAAGAAATGGGCGCTCGAGAACCAGCTCTCCGAGGGCCTGCTGCGCTCGCTGATCCCCGAGGCACGCCCGGGTGAGGTCCGCTTCGCCAGCGAGCTCCCGACCGAGGTCGCCCCGACCGAGGTGACCGAGGCCCGCGAAGGCGAGGCCCGCCGCGGCGTGACCGACGTCCTCGAAGGCCGCGAGGGCACCGTGAGCGAGGCCGAGGTCCGCGAGGGCGAGGGCTTCTCGAACCGCCGCGAGCGCGCCGGCTCGAGCGAGGTCGACGCCCGCTCGGCCGACGCCATGAAGGGCGTGTTCAACGCCGTCCGCACCAGCGCGCTCGCGCGCTGGGAGGCCCGGATCTACGGCCTGCCCGAGGGCGCGGATCGCGCGGCCTTCGAGGCCGGGCGCGAGACCCTGCGCAACCTCGAGCTCGAGATCGTGCGCACCAGCGACGTGCTCGCGCAGATCAGCGGGACGAAGGTCCAGGTCTCGGTCGGGCTCTACAACGAGCTCCTGTCGCGCGCCCCCGCCGGCGCCAACGCGACCCGCTTCGCCCTGCGCGGCCTGGCGCTGATCCTCGGCCACGAGCTCGCCCACGCCGGCGGGGTCAAGGTCGAGCGCCCCGCGGACATCGAGGGCCTGCGGATCGCCCGCGACTCGGCGGTCGGTGAGGCCTCGGGCAAGTTCACCCGCGCCGAGATCCGCGAGACCCTGGGCGCCTTCGACAAGCCCCTCGGCGAGAGCCGGATCTCGAACGCGCTCTACCGCATGAAGAACCTGATGCGCTACGGCCGGGTGGCCGCGCGCACCAACGCCCTCGAGGCGGCCGCCGAGGGCTCGCCCGAGGCAGACCCCTACGCGCAGTATCGTCGCGCCGACGGCACCGTGCGCTGGTCGCGCGTGGCCCGCGCCCGCGCCGCGGGCGAGATCAAGGGCGGCGCCCACTTCGCCCTGGCCCTGTTCTTCAAGGAGGTCTCGGTGCTCGTCGCCAGCGGCGACCGCGAACGGATGAGCGAGTTCTTCGACTACCTCGCCTCGACCGACTTCTACAAGGACTACGGGCTGTTCGTGGCCGGCGCGCGCATGGGCGAGGTCGCCTACGTCAAGTCGCTGCAGCGCTACGTCAAGCCCAAGTTCGTCAACTCGCTGCTCAAGACGAGCCTCGTGCTCGGCGCCGGTATCGCGCTGCCCATGATCGTGGAGGGCCACTTCGAGTGGAAGTCGTTCACGATCACCCTCGGCTCGCTCGGCCTCTCCAGCGCCCTGGTCAAGGGCGCGGTCAGCGGCGGCAAGAGGATCCGCGGCCTGATGACGATCAAGGAAGCCCAGACCGCAGGCAAGCTGGCGCGCGTCGGCAAGCTCGCGCGCCTGGGCGGCTGGGTCTACACCGCGGCCGAGCTGGCGGTGGTCCTGATCATCGCCGAGGAGATCGAAGAGGTCGTACACCACGAGCTCGACGAGCGCGCGGCCAAGGCCGAGCTGCGCGACGCCGGGCAGAAGCTGCTCGCGGCCGTGCGCGACCCCGGCGCGACCCCGGCCTCGGTCGAGGCCGCGGCCCGCGAATACCACGAGGTCTACGGCGCCTGGCGCAACTTCCTCTACGCCCCGATCCAGGCCGAGGAGCTCTGGCTCGCCCAGAAGGCCGAGGGCATGGCCGAGAAGGCCAAGGAGGCCGAGGACAACCGGGCCGAGGCGCTCTCGCGGCTCGAGCGTCTGCCCCGCCTGAAGGCCAAGATCCTCGCCGACCACGGCTCGCTCGACGGCTACGTCGCGCACCTCGTGGCGGAAGACGAAGCCGAACTGACCGAGACCATGAACGGCTACCTCACGACCTTCAACCAGCGCCGCGAAGAGGGCCTGCGCGCGGTCTACGAGGATCACGAGCGCGGGACCCCGCTCGTCGCCCCCCTGGGCGGCGCCGCGCTCGACGCGCTGACCGCCCCCGCCGGCGCGGGCACGGCCTTCAGCCGCATGGCTCGCCCCGCCGAGGTCAAGCGCTTCGAGGACGCCCTCGGGACGCCGAGCAAGAACCGCTTCGAGACCTACGGCGACGAGGCCCTGCTCCTCGAGCAGCTCGAGGCCTCGCTGCGCGGCGCTGAGCGCGCCCCGCTCGCGGACGCGATCAAGACCGTGCGTGAGCTCGTCGGGCGGACCCTGATCAAGGATCAGGAGCTGGTCAACGGCAACGGCCAGGTCAACATGGGCGGCGCCGACGACGCCCCCGCGGGCCTCCCGGCCGTGCCGAGCCTGCCGGGCGACGGCGCGAGCGAGGGCCTGACCGAGGGCATGGAGGACGTGCTCCCCGACTTCCCGGCGGTGGCCTTCCTCAAGAGCGAGGGCCGCGTGCTCAGCCGAGCCACCCAGGGCGCGACCGAGCTGGGCGTGGTCGAGGAGGGCGGCGCGATCTTCGCCACCGGGCCCGCGGCCAACGGCTTCGTCCCGGTCGAGTTCGACGGCAAGCTCGGCTACCTGCCCGCGGTCCAGGTCGACTTCCTGCGCTAGGACCCGCAGGGCCCCAGCGCCTGCGGCGAAGAATGGAGACGAGGGGGCTCGAACCCCTGACCTACGGCTTGCAAAGCCGTCGCTCTCCCAGCTGAGCTACGTCCCCGAGACACGGATTGTAGGCACGATCCTCCCCCAAGCAAGCCAGCGCCTACCTACGCGAAGCCTTCGCCGCCCTGCTGCGAAGGGGCGCGAAACGCCCTGCGCCTGCGGCCCCTTGGGGTGAGCTCGAGCGGCTTTGCCGCGAGAGCGAGGGCGCTCGGGACGAGCCCCCTGAGACACACGCAACGAGGGCGGCCTGAAAGGCCGCCCTCGTATGGGGGTACCAGGATTCGAACCTGGGACCTCATCGTTATCAGCGATGCGCTCTAACCAGCTGAGCTATACCCCCTTGGGAGAGTGGAGTATAGCCCTCGGGCGGGGCGCGTCAATCCCCGCGAGGAGGAGCCGGGGTCTGCCGCGCGAGCTGGAGCAGGCGCTCCCACTGGAAGGCCGGCCCCGGGTCCTGCTTGCCCTCCGACACGTGGTAGTGGCCGATCACCCCATGGAACGCGTCGAGCTCGGCAGGGGTCAGCACCCGCCACAGGACCTCGCCCCCGGCGTCGCGGGGCACCTCCAGCTCGAGCCGCGGAAACAGGTGCGCCAGGGCGCCCACGAGCTTGCCCAGGGTCTCGTACTGCGCCTCGGTGAAGTCGTACTGGCTGTAGGGCTTGCCGTGGATCTCGCCTTGCACCGGGTCGGGCCGCGCGGGGCGGGCGACGAAGCCCGCGGGCAGGTCGCCCTCGAACGGGCCCAGGTCGAAGACCGCGCCCTCGGCGTCCTTCGAGTAGGCCGCGTCGATCGCCTCGCTCCCGAGCACCCCCGGGTGGGCGATCTCGATCCCCACCGAGTGGTCGTTGGCCGCCCCGGCGTGGCGCGCGCGCGCGGTGAGGTCGAGGGTCTGGTAGAGCGTGCCGTCGAGGTCGAGCAGGAAGTGGCAGCTCAGCCCGCGCTGGTCGTGCAGGACCTTGAAGCAGTTGCGCGAGGTCCACGCCGCGTCGTAGTGCACGACCACCTGGTGCACCTGGAGCGCGAGCAGCTCGGGGGTCCAGCCGCGCGCCTCGACCACCCGGGCCACGTCGGGTTGGATCCTGCGCCGCCCGCCGTCGGAGTAGCGCTTGGGCGTGTCGCAGCCCGGCGCGGGGGAGGTGGGCAGCGCCGCGTCGCTGAAAGCGCAGCGCTCGCTGTAACCGTCGTAGCCTGCTGCGTCCTTCCAGGTCACCACCGGCGCGCCGATGTCGAAGGGGACCCCAGCCACGACGATGCTCGTGCCCCGCGAGGGCTCAGGCTTGGAGGCGGACTCCTCCTCGGCGTCGGGCGGGGTCTGCTCGTCGTTGGAGGTGCAGCCCGAGGCGAACAGCGCCGCCGCGGTCACAGCGACCGTCGCCAAACTCAGCTTCACGGGGAGCCTCCTCGCCGAGGCGCATTGTAGCGACCTGCTCCGCGCGCGCGGCTCGGTCGGCTCAGCCCACCGAATAGGGCAGCAGGCCGACCGCGAACTCAGTGGCCCGCGGGATCCGCTGCGCGGGGTCGGGCTCGACCGCCTGCTCGATCAGCGCGATCAAGCCCGGGGCGAGGTGCTGCTCGCGCACCAGGGGAGTCAGGTCCGGCGGCTGCCCTTCGAGCTTGAGCCTGGTCAGGCGGTCTCCGACCTCGACGTAGGGCCGCTTGCCGCTGAGCACCTCGCAGAGGATCACCCCCAGGGCGTAGAGGTCCGACTGCTCGGTCGTGGGCGCGCCGCGCAGCACCTCGGGGGCGACGTAGGCCAGCGTGCCGCCCCGCTCGCCGCCGCTGCGTCCGGCCAGGCCGAAGTCGATCAGCACGGGCCACTGCGGGCCGAGGACCACGTTCGAGGGCTTGAGGTCCCCGTGCACCACGCCCTTGGCCGCCAGGTGGGAGAGGGTCCCCGCGATGTGTCGGCACACCCGCGCCGCCTCGGGCGCGGGCAGCGGCCCGTGCTTGAGCCGCTCGGCCAGGGTCTCCCCCTCGATCAGGTCCATGGCGTAGTAGATCCGCCCGCCGTCTTCGCCCACGTCGCGGACGCCGACCACCCCGGGCACGTCGGCCAGGCTGCGTAGCAGCCGCGCCTCCGCGAGCAGGCGGTCGACCGCGGGCTGCGGCGCCGAAGGCGGGAGGGCCTTGATCACGCAGGGGGTCTCGTCGTCGAGGCGCCGCGCGCGATAGAGCACCCCCTGCGCGTTGCGGCCGAGCTCGCTCACGATCGCGTAGCGCTCCCAGGGGGGGCCCTCGGCGCTGCTCCGCCGGCGCAAGAAGAGGGTCACGCGGTCGCGCAGCTCGGGCAGCTCGATCGGCTTGGGGAGGTAGTCGTCTGCGCCGGCCTCGTAGGCGCGCGCGACGTCGTCGAGCCCGTCGCGCGAGCTGACCACGACGATCGGGAGCTGCACCCGCGGGTGCTGCTCGCGGAGCTTGGCGCAGAGCTCGATCCCGGTCATGCCGGGCAGCATGACGTCGGTGACCACGAGGTCCGGGCAGCGCGTCTCGACGGCCTCCAGGCAGGCCTCGGCGCTGCCGAAGCGCACGAGCTCGGCGCCCAAAGGCTCGAGCCCGCGCTGGAGCTGCTCCTGGGTGGCGGGGCTGTCCTCGACCAGATAGATCAGCTCGCTCATCGCAGTCGCAGCGCCTCGAACAGCTCAGGGTCGCTCTGCAACGGCCCGAGCTCGGGGACGTTCTTCAGCTGGGCTTCGCGCAGGCTGCCCCCGCGAATCAGCTGCAGCAGCCGCCCGCGGGCCGCGTCGAGGTCCCCCGAGAGGGCGTCGAGGCAGGCGCGCCAGTAGCTGGAGAGCGGGCCGCCCTCGAGCAAGGAGTCGGCCTTGGCCAGGGCCGCGCGCGCGTCGTCCAGCCGGCGGACCTTGATGTAGCAGGCCGCTATGTAGCACTGCGCGACGTAGGAGCGCCCCCTGCACATGGCCTGCGCCTGCTCGAACCAGTCGAGGGCCTCGTCGTAGGAGCCGAGGCGGAAGAAGGCGTAGCCCTGGAGGAACCAGCCCACGGCGAAGTCGGGGCGGCTGACGCGGAGGCGCTGCACGCCGGCCTGGAGCAAGGGAAAGAGCTGAGGGAAGTTCAGCAGGCGCTGCTCGATCTCCCAGTAGTGGCGGGTCAGCTTGGGGTCGAGCTCGGAGGCCACGAACAGATCCGCCACCGCGCCCGCGAGCTCGTCGGCGCCGTTCTCGATCCTGCTGTTCGAGCGCACCGTCCAGCCCAGGGGGGCGCGCGGGTCGGCGGCGATCCCGCGGTTGGCGAAGTGCGTGGCCTCGGGCAGGCGGTTGCGGACGTGCAGCTCGCGGGCCGCGGTGTTGAAGACCAGCGCCCGCCGTGGGTCACGGTAGCCCTCGTAGAACAGCTCGATCGAGCGCTCGATGGCGGCGGGCAAGGCCTCACTCTTCAGCGCGCGCAAGAGCTGGACGCGGAGGGTCGCGACGGCGTGGCGCGGCGGGCCGAGGGTCCGCTCGCGGTCGAGCTCGGTCAGCGCCTCTGCGTAGCGTCCGAGGCCCTGCAGGCAGCGCGCGCGCTCGAGCCTCAGCTCGGACTCGTCGCGCGGGCTCCAGGCGCCCCCCGCCAGGGCCTCGTCCATGATCTGCAGGCCCACGTCGGGCTGGCGCCGCAGGTCGCGCTCGATCGCCGCCAGGCTCAGCAGCGCGCGCACCCGGTGGGGGTCTTGCTCCGCGAGCACCGCGTAGTGTTCGGCGGCGGTCTCGTAGCGGCCCTGGAGGTAACACATGCTCCCGAGGTAGGCCCGGGCCTCCAGCAGGTTGGGGTCGAAGGCCAGCGCGCGGCTCAGCCACACCCGCGACGACTCGATCTCCCGCGCCCAGTCCACGCCAGCGTCGGACTCGAGCGCGCGCAGCAGGCGCACGAAGAACCGGCGGCCCTGAGCCGAGGACTGCTCGGCGAGCTCGAGCGTGTCGGTCGCCAGCGAGTGGGGCAGGAGCTCGATCCGCTGGTTGCAGCGAATGTGCTCCTGCTGGTCGGCGATCGCATCGGGGTCCCCCAGTTCGAGCCGCAGGCGGTAGCGATACCCGTAGGCCGCCGAGCGCTCGGGCGCAGCGACGATCGCGGCGTCGAGCTCGGCCCGCGCCTGGGTGAGGTCGCCCCGCGCCCAGGCCACGCGCCCCAGGCCCACGTGCCCGGCGTAGGCCCCGAGCGGGATCGCCTGCATCGCCTGGAACAGCCCCTCGGCCTCGTCGAGGAGCCCCTCGCGCAGGGCCAACTCGGCCAGGCCGCTCTGGGGCGCAAGGGCCCCTGGGGCGAGCTCGAGCGCGGTCTGAAAGCAGCTGCGCGCCTTGCTCGGCTGCGGGCGACGTCCGAGGAGCTCCAACCGACCGAGGATCGTCCAGGCGTTGGCCCGGTCCGCGGGAGCGATCGCGTCGCCCCGCAGCGCGTAGCGCAGGTCGGCCTCGGCGCCGGCGTCGGCGAAGTCGTTGGCGGCCACGTCGTGCACGAGGAAGCGGATCCGCCCGCGAAGCAAGCGCGCGGCGGGGAGGTCCTCGGCGTGATCGAGGTCCTCCAGCGCGGCGTTGTAGTCCTTGCCCGCGACGTGGACCTCCGCGCGCAGCGCGTAGCAGAAGGGGCTCGCGGGGTCGCGCCGCACGGCGCCATCGGCGATCTCCAGCGCCTCGGAGGCGCGACCCTGGGCGAGCAGGGCGCGGCAGAGCCCGAGCCTGGGCCGCGCGTCGTCGATCAACAGGCGGCTGGCCTCTTCGAGCAGCGCCGCGGCCTCGTCGAGCTCGCCGTCGGCGAGGCGCGCCTCCCCCAGGGCCAGCACCGCGAGGGGGTAGCGCCCGCCCACCGCGTCGGCGGCGCGGGCGGCCTTGATCGCCGGCGGCAACAAGCGCAGGGCCTCCGCCAGCCGCCCGTCGCGGTGCAGGAGCAGGCCCTCGGCGAGCGCGGCGCGCGGGTCCCCGGGGTCGGCGCGGGTGGCCGCGCGGAAGTCGGCGAGCGCCAACCCACGCTTGCCCTGGCTCTCGAGCAGCGCCCCGCGGGCCATCAGCCCGCCGGCGTTGCTCGGGTCGCGGGCGAGGGCCAGGTCGAGCTGCCGCAGCGCCGCGGGGACGTCGTCTCGCGCGAGGAGCAGGTTGGCCTTGCGCAGGTGGGCCTCGGCGTCGCTCGGCCAGAGCGCGATCGAGCGATCGAGCATGTCCTCCGCCTGCTCGAGGTCGCCCGCCTCCTCCAGACGAATCGCCTCCAGGAGCAGCTCCCCCGCGCTCCAGCGCCGCGACGCGGTGCGCGCGATCCACCCGGCCCCGAGGGCCAACACCGCCGCCAAGACCCCGATCGCCAGCGGGCCGCGGTAGCGGCGCAGGCGCCGCGCCAGGCGCCGCACGCGCCCGAGGGGTCGCGCGAGGGTCGGCTCGCCGCGCAGGAAGCGCCCCAGGTCTTCGGCGAAGGCCCCGGCGCTGGAGTAGCGTCGAGCGGGGTCGCGCTCGAGGGCGGTCTCGACCACCCCCGCCAGGGCCGCGGGGATCTCGGGGCGCAGCGCGCGCAGCGGCGGCGGGTCCTCCTTCACCAGGCGGTCGAGGACCTGGGCCGTGTCCACCGAGCCTTCGAAGGGAGCGCGCCCGCTGAGCGCCTCGTAGAGGGTGACCCCCAGGCTGTAGACGTCGGTGCGCGCGTCGAAGGGCTCGCCCAGCGCTTGCTCGGGAGACATGTAGAGCGGCGTGCCCACGATCGTGCCCACCCGCGTCAGCGCGGCGTCCTGTTGCCGGCGCGCGAGGCCGAAGTCGGTGAGCACCGGCCGCCCGTCGCCGCGGAGCAAGACGTTGTCGGGCTTCACGTCGCGGTGCACGATCCCCTCGGCGTGCGCGCAGGCGAGGGCCTCGGCGATCTGCCGCCCGAGCTCGGCCGCGACCTGGGGCACCAGCCGCCCGTCCTGGTCGAGGGCCGCGCGCAGCGAGCGCCCTTCGACGAGCTCCATGGCGAAGTACAGCACCCCGCGGTCCTCGCCGATGTCGTAGATCGGAACGATCCCCGGGTGACGCAGCGAGGCCGTGGCCTCGGCCTCGCGCCGAAAGCGCTCACGCGCGGTGCCCACGATCCCCTGGGTGCGCGGGAGGACCTTGAGCGCCACCCGGCGCCCGAGCCCGACCTGGACCGCCTCGTAGACCACGCCCATGGCCCCGCGTCCGATCTCGCGCTGGAGCCGGTAGGCGCCGAGGGTCTCCTGGCGCAGCGGCGCGGGGAGCTCCTCCATGTCGCTGTGAGTGTCCTGGACGGTGTGCGCGCGCGTCTTGCGCAGCACGAGCTGCCGCCAGGTGGTGGGGTCGAGCCCCGCCCGCTCGAAGAGCAGCTCGCGCAGCGAGACGTCCAGGCCCTCCCGCCGCTGACGACGACGCTCCTGCCGGCACTCGGCCAGGTCTTCGGCGCGGACAAACCCTTCGGCTACCGCACGTTCCGCGAGTCGCTCCTCGCTCTCGTCCATGACGCTCCAGCATACCCGCCACCCCGGCGAGCCGCTCGATCGATTCGCCCTAACTTCTTGGACGCCAGCCCGTTCATGGGCCGCGGAGGCGGCTCGGGCGGGCTCCAGCGAGGAGCGCGAACCAGAAAGCACGCTGGAAAGGGCTTCGGGGAGGTGCTAAAACCTTCCTCGCCAGTTGCCCGGTGGTGTAATTGGTAACACAGAAGTTTTTGGTACTTCCATTTCTGGTTCGAGTCCAGGCCGGGTAATACAAACCATTCTTGTCACCTGCTCGCGTGCGCGCACGCGGGCCAGAGACCGCGGGTGACGTCGGCGGCTGAGCCGCTGAGATCCCGCAGTCGTTTTCTTCGGGGTCTTCGGTGTCGCTCGCTTCCATCATTCTCGCCGCGGGAAGGTCACGTCGGATGCAATCCGACTTGCCCAAGGTCTTGCACCCCGCCCTCGGCTTGACCCTGGTCGAGCACGTCGCCCGCGCGGCAGCCGCGGTGGGCGCCCAGCGACAGGTGGTGGTGGCGAGCCCGGAGCACCAGGCCGCGATCGCCGCCGAGCTCGCGCCCTGGGCCGAGGCGGCCGGGGTGACCCTCGACGTCGTCGTGCAGCACGAGCCCAAGGGCACCGCCCACGCGGTGCAGGCCGCGCAGGCGTCCCTCGCCGACTTCAGCGGGCGCGCGCTCGTGCTCATGGGCGACGTCCCCTGTATCTCTCCGGCCTCGCTGCAGGCCCTGCTCGACGGACACACCGGCGGCGTGACCCTGCTCTCCGGCCGCGTCGACGACCCCTTCGCCTACGGCCGGGTGGTGCGCGAGGGCGGCGCGCTGCGCGCGATCGTCGAGGAGAAGGACGCCGACGAGGCCACCCGCGCGATCCAAGAGATCAACGTCGGGATCTACGTGTTCGACCTGCCGCGCGCCTTCGCCTGGCTCGAGCGCGTGACCCCCTCGCCGCGGACCGGCGAGCTCTACCTGACTCAGCTGGTCGAGCTGGCCCGCGCCGACGGCGCGCCCACCGCGGCGGTCGAGGCCGCGACCCCCGAAGACATGCTCGGGGTGAACACGCGGGTGCAGCTGGCTCAGGCCACCGCGGCCCTGCAGGCGCGGACCAACCAAGCGCACATGCTCAATGGCGTGACCTTCGTCGACCCGACGAGCGCGTTCATCGACGTCCGCGCGACCATCGGCCGCGACGCCCGGATCGAGCCCTTCGTGGTGGTCGAGGGCGCGAGCCGAATCGGCCCCGGCGCGGTGGTCGGTCCCTTCGCACACGTGCGCGGCGACAGCGAGCTCGGCCCCGAGGCGCGGATCGGCAACTTCGTCGAGGTCGTGCGCAGCTCGGTCGGCGCGCGCGCGCGCGCGCTGCACCTCGCCTACCTCGGCGACGCGACCCTCGGCGCGGAGACCAACGTCGGCGCGGGCGTCGTGTTCGCGAACCACGACGGCGAGCGGCACCACGCCTCCCAGGTCGGCGAGCGCGTCGCGCTCGGGGCCAACTCGGTCGTGATCGGGCCCTCGCGCCTGCACGACGGCGCGCGCACCGGCGCCGGCGCGGTGGTGAACCAGGCCGAGGTTCCTGCCGGAGAGACCTGGGTCGGTGTCCCGGCCTCGGTGATCTCGCGAGGTGTCCGGTGACTCCGTTCTCCCCCGCCAACGCTCCGATGCTGCTGTTCTCGGGCAACTCCAACCGCTCGCTGTCCGAGGCGATCGCGAGCTACCTCGGCGTCTCGCTCGGCAGCTGCGAGGTCGGTCGCTTCCCGGACGGCGAGGTGCGGGTCAAGTTCAAGGCCGACGTCCGCGGCGCAGACGTGTTCCTGATCCAGTCGACCTGCACCCCGGTCAACGACCACCTGGTCGAGCTCCTGATCATGGCCGACGCGCTGCGCCGCGCGTCCGCGGCCCGAATCACCGCGGTGATCCCCTACTTCGGCTACAGCCGCCAGGACCGCAAGGACGAGGGTCGCGTCCCGATCACCGCCAAGCTCGTCGCCGACCTCCTGCAGGCCTCGGGGATCAACCGCGTGGTGACCCTCGACCTCCACGCCGCTCAGATCCAGGGGTTCTTCAACATCCCCGTCGACCACCTCTACGCGTCGCGGGTGTTCACCAAGTACGTGCGCCAGCTCGAGCTGCCCGACCTCGTGGTCGCGAGCCCCGACGCCGGCGGCATGAAGCAGGCCTGGGGCTACAGCAAGCGCCTCGACGCCTACCTCGCCGTGGTCGAGAAGCGCCGGATCAGCGGCGAAGACGTCGAGGTCGGGTTCGTGATCGGCGACGTCGCGAACAAGAACGTGGTGATCATCGACGACATGATCAGCACGGGCGGCAGCGTGTCGAAGGCGGCGCAGCTGCTCAAGGAGAAGGGCGCGCGCAAGGTCTTCGTGATGGCGACCCACGCGATCTTCTGCGGCCGCGCGGTCGAGAAGCTGCGCAACGCCCCCTTCGAAGAGATCATCGTGACCGACACCATCCCGGTGACGGCGAACATCGAGCGCCTGAAGGTGCTCTCGGTGGCCGAGCTTCTGGGCGAAGCCGTCCACCGCATTCACAGCAACAAGTCCGTCAGCACGCTCTTCCAGCGGCTGTAGCTCGCGGACCGACGGCCCGAATCAAGGAGTCCTCCGAAATGAACCTCGACACCCCCCTTCAGGCGCGCACGCGCACCGGGCGCGGCACCCGCCAATGCCGCCGGCTCCGCCAGCAAGGCGAGGTGCCGGCCACGCTCTACGGCGTGCTCTACAGCGGCGAGCAGCGCACCGAGGTCAGCGAGTCCCTCGCGGTCTCGGCCTACGACCTCTACCAGTTGATCGAGAAGGGCGTGCAGTTCGTCACCGTGCACCGCGACGGCAAGCAGCAGATCGCCGTGATCAAGCAGGTCCAGCGCGACACCTTCGGCGACGACGTGCTCCACGTCGACCTGAAGGCGATCCAGGCCGACCGCCCGGTCGTCGTGCCGGTCGAGCTGACCGTCAAGGGCGTGGCCAAGGGCGTCAAGGACGGCGGCCTGCTCAAGATCGCCCTGCGCCGGATTTTGCTCTCGGCCCTCCCTGGCAAGATGCCGGAGCTCGTCGAGATCAACGTCGAGCACCTCCAGGTCAACGAGCGGATCCTGGTCCGCGACCTCGACCTGGGCGACGGCGTCACCCCGGCGTCTCCCGGCGATCAGCTCGTCGTGCACGTCATGCCCGGCCGCGGCATGAAGGGCAAGTTCCCCAAGCGCAGCGCCTCGGCGCCGGGCGCTGACGCCGAATCAACCGAAACCGAAGCACAGCCAGCAGCCGCCGCGGCTGAGTAAGCCGACAGGCGAAGGAGATCCTCATGACTGAAGATGCGACCGCTGTCGCCGGCGCCGAGGCGCCCGCGACCGAGAAGAAGGAGAAGGAGCCGTTCAAGCCCCTGCTCCCCACCCTCTCCCCCGAGCTCGAGAAGTCGACTCGGCTCTACGAGCTGATGCTCCTCTTCGATCCGGCCGAGGCCAGCCGGACCTGGGAGAAGCTCGTCGAGTGGGTCAACGAGCTGATCAAGACTCGCCTCGGGCAGCACGTGCTGCGCGTGGACAAGTGGGCGGACAGCCGCAAGCTGGCCTACGAGATCAAGGGCCTCAAGCGCGCGACCTACATGCTCGTGTGGTTCCGCGCGGAGCCCCGGGTGACCGCCGAGCTCGAGCTGCAGCTGCGCCTCGAGGAGCGGGTGATCCGGCACATGCTGTTGACGCACGAGAGCGAGCCGCCTGGCGTGGGCCAGTCGGCCGAAGACTTCGAGGCCGCGGCTCCCCCGCCGCCTGAGCGCTACTAAGGACATAGGAGAAGACCATGGGACGAGATTACGAAGGTGGCGGCGGCGGCGGCCGAGACCGAGACCGAGACCGAGACGACAGGGACCGTGACCGGGACAGGGACCGCGGTCCCGGTGGGCCCGGCGGCAAGCGCCGGCGCAAGATGCGCCGAATCGACTTCGTCGACTACAAGGATGTTCCCACGCTGAAGAAGTTCCTCAGCCCCAACGGCAAGCTCCACTCGCGCAAGCGCAACATGGCCGACGCTAAGACCCAGAACAAGGTCCAGCTGGCGGTCAAGCGCGCGCGCTTCATGGGCCTGCTCAGCTACACCAACTAGGAGGACCGATGCGACTTTTGCTACGCGAACAAGTCAAGGGCCTCGGGGCCCCTGGAGAGGTCGTCGAGGTCCTCAACGGCTACGGGCGGAACTACCTGATCCCGCAGCGCCTGGCCGTGCCCAACACCCCCGAGAACCGGCGCCTGGTCGAGGCCGAGCGGATCACCTGGATCCAGCGCGAGGCCAAGCGCAAGGAGCTGGCCGAGGTGGCCGCGGGCGCGCTGAAGAACGCCCTGCTGCAGGTTTACATGCGGGCTCAACCCGACGGGACCCTCTACGGCTCGGTGAGCCGGGCGGTGGTCGCCAAGGTGATCGCCGACCAGATCAAGGTCGACGTCGAAGAGCGCTGGATCAACCTGGCCTCGCCGCTGAAGAAGATCGGCGACTACGACGTGTCGATCTCGCTGCCCACCGAGGAGGAGGTCGCCTTCAAGCTGACCGTACTCCCCGAAGAGGAAGAGCCCAGCTAACGCGGCTCGAGGGCTGACCCTCACGCACGAGACCCCGCCCGGCCCGCCGTGCGGGGTCTCGTGTTTGGTTCCGGCTCAAGGGGGGAAGCTCGCCAGCGCTCCGAAGTGGGTGTTGATGCTCTCCCGGGTCTTCGGCTCCAGTCGATCGAAGCGATCGAGCATGGCCTGGGCCGTGGCGCCCAGCATGAGCTGCTGCTCCGAGGCCTGCTTCGAGCCGCGGAGCTGGGCGTAGGTCGCCTTCCCCTGACCGATCTGGCTGAACGCGGCCTCGATCAACTTGCGCTGAGTGAGGAAGCCCGAAACCAGCGAGGCCCGGGCCGAGGTGATCGTCTCGTCCTGGGGCCGGGTGAGGCTGCCCACCGCGCGCTCCAGCGCGCCCATGTCGCGCTTGTAGTCGGCCTGGGCCTGGCTCATGTCGCCTCCGCGCTTGAGCGCGGCCACGGCCCGGGCCTTGACCAGCGCCGCCTGGGCGACGTAGGTCATGGCCTGATTGACCCATTGCCGAAAGTCGGCGGGGACGTCCTCGAGGCTGCGCGGGTTGGGGAGCAGCACGATCGGCCGCGGGTAGGGCGCCTCCGCCGGCGGGGCGGCCAGGCTCTCGGGGTAGATGTTCGTGAAGTTCACGTGGCCGTAGTCGTCGCCGGGGTGGGCGCCCGCTGCGGGGGCGCTGGGCGTGGCCTCCTCGGCCTGGGGCGCGTGTTTGGCGTCGATGAACTTCTTGATGTAGGGGAAGAGCTGTTTGTAGTTCCGCGAGCGGAAGCGCACGACGCCGTCGGGGGACACGAGCAAGAAGATCCCGAACATGTCCTTGCTCAGCTCGAGGTGCTTGTCCGTGCCGACCCAGAGCTGGACGTTGCCGGCGCGGGTGTGACCGAAGTGAGCCGCCCACTCACCTGCCTGCTCGAGGGTCGGCGGGGTCTGCCCGTCGGGGCCTGCGAGCAGGAGCTGCACCACCACCAGATCGGGGTGGTTGGCGGGGACCCCCGCGTGGCGCGCGATCTGCTCCTGGACGCTCGCGACGTCGGGCTGCGGGGTCACCCCGCCGAAGCCGCCCTTCTGCTGGCCGCCGGCGTAGGCCTGCGAGTAGGGGTGGTGCATGCCCGCGATCTCGATCAGCACGACCTTCTCGCTGAGCGCCCGCGAGGAGACCGGACGCCCGAACTCGTCGCGGAAACCGGCCACCGAGAGCGGCTGATCTTGCTGGGGAGGCCAGCCCCCCGCGCCGCCGCGGGCGCCGGCCGCCCGGGGCGGGCCGCTGCCCGCGGGGAGGGTCTCGAGCTCCTTGCGGGCCGCGCTCGAGACCTGGGGGTCGGGGTCGTCGAGGGCGAGCCGAAACTGCTCACGCGCGCGCTCGTAGTCTCCCTCGCGCGCGCGCTGTCGGCCCATGTCGAGGGCGGTCTGCCCCGCGCTCGTGCGCTCGATCCGCTCGATCAGCTTGCGCGGCAAGGGCACCCGCCCTCCTGGGGTCTTGACCACGACCTGGTCGTCGTTCTCGGCGATGACCTTGCCTTTGATCGAGCGCCCGTTCTTCAGGAAGACGGTGTCCGCAAACCCGCCGCCTGCCAGCAGAAGCCCCGCCAGCAGGCCCAACCAGAGCTTGTGCATGAGCCCTCCCCTCGGGAGTGTGCCTCCGCAGGTAACGACACGCAATCGGTTTGCATTGCGCACCGGGGTGTTTGGCTGCATGGTTAGGGAGCACAGTGGCTGACTCCTTAAGCACTAACGCGTCGAGTGACGGGCACACCGTCGAGCTGCCTCAGGCCCCGAGCAGGGACTCCAAGCGGGGTCGCCCCTTCGGCGACTACATGGTCGAGCGCGAGGTCGCCCGCGGCGGCATGGGGATCGTCTACCGCGCGACGCGCAAGGACACCGGGCAGGTCGTCGCGCTCAAGATCATCAAGCAGGGACCCCAGGCGAGCCCCCGCCAGGTGCGGCGCTTCCAGCGCGAGACCGAGGCCGCGCGGATCCTCGAGCATCCGGGGATCGTGCGGATCTACGAGATCGGGTGCTGCGAGGGCTACCACTTCTACACCATGGAGTTGGTCGAGGGCGAGAGCCTCTACGCGCTCTTGAAGCGCAAGACGCGCCTCGAGGTCGAGGCCGTGATCGACCTGGTCGCGCGCTCGGCCGAGGCGGCCCACTACGCGCACGAAATGGGCGTGGTGCACCGCGACCTAAAGCCCGCGAACATCCTCCTGACCCCCGAGGGGCTGCCGAAGCTCACCGACTTCGGCCTGGCCAAGAAGGTCAGCGACAAGTCGCACCTGCGGCGCACCGACCACGTGGTCGGGACCCCGTATTACATGCCGCCCGAGCAGGCCCGCGGCGACATGGACCTCGACCGCCGGGCAGACGTCTACGCCCTGGGGGTGATCCTGTTCGAGCTGCTCGCCCTGCGGGTGCCCTTCCAGGGCACGACCAGCATGGAGGTCTATCAGCACGTCCTCAACACGAACCCGCCTTCGCTGCGCGAGCTCGACCCGCGCGTCGACCAACGCCTCGAGCGGATCGTCTACCAGACCCTCGCCAAGGACCTCGCCGATCGCTACCCCACCGCCCTCGCCCTCGCCGAGGACCTGCGCCGCTACGTGGCGGGGGAGCCGATCGTGGCGCGCGCACCCGCCTGGGAGCGTCAGCGGGCCCGGCGCCTGCGCCGGCGCGTGGCGTTGTGGGGCGGGCTGGTCGTGCTCGCGTCGGTCGTGGGCCTGGTCGTGCTCCGCTCCAAGCGCTTGCCCGAGCCGAGCGCTCCGCCGCCAGCCCACGTCGACGAGCTCGCCGCCGAGACCAAGCGCCGCGAAGCCTTCGAAGGCGCGAGCGCGCTGCTCGAGGGCCTGTTCGCCGCGCACTCCCTGGAGGGGCTCCTCGCCGCTGAGGCGCGCCTGAGCGAGGTCGAGGCCACGATTCGCATGTTGGCCGAGGGCGGCCAGGGCTGGCAGGAGCGCAGCCGCAGCCTCGAGGCGGAGCGCAGCCTCGCCGCCGCGCGCCTCGCGCTGGCGATCGCGACCGCGCAGGGCCCCGCGGCGAAGTGGGGGGCCGTGGCCGAGCGCCTCGGCGCCGTGAACGCGAGCGAGCCCGGCCTGCAGGTCATGCGGGCGCGGGCCCTCGTCGGCGCAGACGAGCTCGACGAGGCGGGCGAGGTGCTCGACGCGGTGCTGGCCGCCGACCCCTACGCCCAGGAGGCCTCACTGGCCAAGGTCGAGCTCGACCTGTGGCGGGGCGCGGCCGACCAGGCCAGGGTCGCGCTCAAGGCGATCCTGACCCAGGACCCCGACTCGAGCGCGGCCCTCGAGCTGGCGACGCGCATGGCGCTCCGGCGCGGCGTGCTGCGGGAGGCGCTCTCGCACCTCGACACCTGGGCCCGCAGCGCCCCCCGTGACGCGAACGTGCAGTGGCTGCGCGCGCTGATCGCCTGGGAAGCCGGCGACACGCTGGCGCTCCAGCTCAGCCTCAAGCGCTTCAGCGCAGACGCAGACGACCCGCGCGGGCGCGCGATCGAGGCCGCGATCAAGCTCCTGAAGAACGACTGGGAGGGCGCCCGGGCCGGCTTCCAGGCGGCCCTGAACCTCGACCCTGGCCTCGCCTCCGCGACCCTCGGCCTCGGCCTCGCCCAGCACGGCGCGGGGTCGCAGGACGCCGGGTTGGAGACCCTCGCCCAGCTCGCCCAGCGCACCGACGCGCGCGGGCGCTGGCTGCGGTCGCGCGCGCTGGCCGCCTCGGCGCGGCTGCTCGTGCTCCCGGCCTGGCGCGAGCTCGCCGCCGGCGGCGATTCCCCGAGCGCGAAGCGGGCCGAGGAGCTGCTCGCGCGGGCCCACGCGTCCTCCCCGATCGCGGCGGAGGCCTTCCGCGGCTCCCTGGAGCTGGCCTGGCTCCGGCGCGACGCGGCGGCCCTCGAAGAGACCCTCGGCGCTGCGCGCGCCCACCTCGGCAGCGACGCGGTCGATCCTTGGGCCGAGACGCAGCCCGACGCGGAGCCGGGGCTGGGGTGGCTCGCCTGCTGGGAGGGCGAGGTCCAGCGCCTGGCCGGCGACTCCAAGACCGCGCGCCGCGCCTTCGCGCAGGTGCGCAGCGGCCCGAGCAGCGCCTGGGCCTCGGCGGGGCGCGAGGCCGCGCCCGACACATGGAGCGGACCGCCGCTGGAGGCCGCGACCCTGGCGGCGCTGCCCCAGGAGGCCCCGCGCTGGCTCGGAGCCTTGCTCTGCTCGTCTCCCTCCGTGTTCCCGCGCGACCCGCTCGCCCGCCTGGCGCGAGACGGGACCTGGGAGGAGGTGCTCGCGGCGACGCGAACCCTGGCCCTGGCGCCCGCGCCTCGCGCCGAGGCCGGGCGCTGGTTGGGG
>JAGQRJ010000488.1 GCA_020425635.1 Planctomycetota bacterium
CCCCGGCCTGGGCGGCGGTCAGCGCCAGCCCCGGCGCGCCGACCTCGGCGCCCCCCGCGACGACGTCCTCGAGCACGAGGGTGAATCCGCGACCGACCCGGGACACCGCCGCCAGCGCGCGCGGCCGAGGGACCCCGAGCCGCGGCGCGACCTCGGCGTAGAAGCGGACCTCGGTCTGGGGCAGCTGCGGCAGGGCGGTGATCGCCCGCGCGCGCCATGAGCGCGAGGGCAGCTTGACGAACCAGCGCCGGGGCTGGTCGGCGACCTCGTGGTCGACCTCGAGCCACACCCGAGTCGTCGTGCCCACGTCGACCCGGCGCAGCGCGACCCCGCGGACCTCGGCGCCTGGCGCGTGGTGGGCGAGCACGCGCTGCGCCCAGGCGGCGTCGAGCTGCTCGGGGCGACGCGCGAGCGCGGCGGGGTCTCGGAGGGGCGGGGTCACCCGGGCAGTCTACGCGGCGCTACTCGGGCCCGTTCATGTCCCGCGCGTGTCGCCGCGCCTCGGCCAGCGGCGGCACGTCCCAGCGCGCGCGCTCGTCGTCGCTCACGCTCGGGTCCACCGGCGCCAGGCGCCATACGCCGTCGACCTCCTGGAACTGGGTCCCGTAGCGCTGGGGCCGGTCCTGGGCGAGCAGCCAGCGGTCCTCGGCGGCGGCCTTCAGCCACTTGGCCTCGGCGCAGCCCGCCGCGACCGCCCGCTCGGCGAGCTCGCGCGCGCGGGCGTAGTGAGCGACCTGATTTCCGTGCTGAAAGATCATGGCCGCGCACCACAGCCCCCGGCCTTCGCGGATCCAGCCGCGCTCGAGCCAGGCGCTCACGACCTGCCGACGCTCGGCGTCGGCCACGCGCAGGGTGTCCCAATCGATCTCCGCCACCCGCCGCCCGGCCTGATCGGCCTCCAGCAGCGCCTCCAGCGCCTGGGGGCTGAAGGGCGGGACGTGCTCCAGAGGCGCGCGCGCAGCGTCGCCAGGGTCGTCGCCGGCCAGGCCGAAGTGCGCCACCAGCGGCCAGGCCAGCGCCAGCGTCGCGACCCACACCGCGATCGACGCCGCGAGCAGGGTCGGCGGGAAGGAGGCGTTCGGGTCGCTCGCGGGCAGGTCGGTCACCCCCCCAGTCTACGGGTTCGCGGAGGCCGGGGAGGGGAGCCGCCGTGGCCCCGGCGCAGGCCCCGCGCGCGAGCCTCTCCGGAAGCGCGGTCCCGGGGCCGAGTCGGACCGAACTCGCCCTTGGTAAACTCCGCGCGAACGAGGAGACCTGGCGTCCCGTGTCCGCGCCCAAGACCCCCAGCCCCCCGACCCGCGGCCAGCGGTTCACCGCGTGGGCGGCCGCGTGGGCGCTGCGCTTCTTCGCCTGGCTGCCGGCCTGGGTGAGCTATGGGATCGCGGACCTCTGCGTGCCGGCGGTGGTCGCCTTCACCTTGCTCCACGAACGCAAGGTCGCGCGCAAGGGGCGCGGGCTGCTGCGCAACCAACGGATCGCGTTCCGTGACGCGCTGACTCCGGAGCGCTCGCGCCGCCTGCTCTGGGGCTGGGCGCGGCACATGGCGCACCTCGGGGTCGACTTCGCGCGGATCCGGGCCCTCGACGGGCCGGCGGTCCGGGAGTGCGTGGACCTGCGCGGGCTCGACCGCCTGCGCGAGCTGCAGCGCGGGGGGCAGGGCGTGCTCTGCGCGACCGGACACCTCGGGGTGTGGGAGCTGTGCGGGCACGTGGCCGCCGTCAACGGGTTCACGATCAACGCCGTCGGTCGACCCCCCAAGAACGCGGCCCTGGCGGACGTGCTCAACGGCCACCGCGAGCTCGGCGGGCAGCGGATCCTCACCAAGTGGGGGGTCCTGTGGCCGATCGTGAAGGCGCTCAAGCGGGGGGAGCTCGTCGGGATCGCGGCCGACGAGAACGATCGGCTCAACCCTCTGTTCGTCCCCTTCCTCGGGACCCTCGCCGCGACCAACACGTCCCCCGCGTTGATCCAGCGCAAGACTGGCGCCCCGATCGCGGTGGTCAGCGTGCACCGCACGGGTCGGGGGCGCTTCAGCTTCCTGGTGTGGGACGTGATCGAGAACCCGCGGAGCCGCGAGCGCGAGCCAGAGTTGGCGAGCATCACCCGTCGAATCAACGCCGCGCTGACCCGCGCGATCCTGACCTACCCCGAGCAGTGGCTCTGGGGTTCGCGGCGCTTCCACACACGGCCGGCGGGTGAAGCCTTGGGCCCCGACGGGCTGCCCCCCGTCGCGACCCAGGTCCCCTTCGACGACGGCGGCTATCCGCCGGGCTTCGACGCTGCGCCCGGGACAGGGCGGAGCGCGGTCTCGCTCGGGCGCTGAGGCCTGGACGTCCCCGCGAGGGGCGGAATGCCCGGGTGGCCTGATAAACTGCGCCCCGCGGAGACGAGCGGGCATGAAGACCGTCCTGGACTTGATCGAGAACCTGGCGCAGGTGGCGGAGCACGGGATCACCGAGCACGACCGCCGCGGCAAGCCCAAGCTCGCGCGGAGCTACGCCGAGGTCGTGGCGCGCGCGCGGCGGATCGGCGCCGCGCTGCTCGAGGCGGGGGTCGCGCCGGGGGACCCGGTGTTCCTGCAGCTGCCCAACGGGCTGCAGCTCGTCGAGACCTTCCTCGGGGCCGTGCTCGCGGGGGCGCTGCCCTGCTGCTTGGCCCCGCCCCGGGCCCTGGGGGGGATCGAGGCCTTCCAGCAGCGGATCGCGGGGCTGTTCTCCGCGTTTCCCGCGGCGCACCTCGTCGCCGACGAGGAGACCGGCGAGGCGACGGGGAAGCCTTACCTCCTGCCGCCGGACCCAGCCGACGACGCCCCGGCCTGCCCACCCCGCGAGGTCGATCCGGAGGAGATCGCGTTCCTCCAGCTCACGAGCGGGACGACCCAGTCCCCGCGCGGGGTGCGGATCAGCCACCGCGCGCTCCTGGCCAACATGAACGGGATCACCGAGGGCGGGCGCCGTCAGGCGACCGACGCCTACGTCAGCTGGCTCCCGCTCTACCACGACATGGGGCTGGTGGGCCTCATGTTCTGCGCGCTCTACACGCAGTGTCCGCTGTATCTGTTCCGCCCCGAGACCTTCGTCGCCCGCCCCCTGGCCTGGCTGCAAACGATCGCCGGGCTCAAAGATCGCACCGTGATCTCGACCGCGCCGAACTTCGCCTACCAACACTGCGTCAACGCGCTGCCCCCCGAGAAGCTCGCCGGGCTCGACCTCTCGAATTGGCGGCTGGCGGGCTGCGGCGCCGAGCGCGTGCGGCCCGAGACGGTCGACGCCTTCGTCGCGCGCTTCGGACCCCACGGGTTTCGGGCCGAGGCGTTCTTGCCCTGCTACGGCATGGCCGAGGCGACCCTCGCGGTGACCTTCACGCTGCGGGACCACCCCCCGCTGGTGGTCGACGGGCACGTCTCCTGCGGGAGGCCGGTGCTCGACACCGAGATCGTGATCCGCGACGAGGCGGGCGCCCCGGTCCCCGACGGGACGGACGGCCAGATCACCGTGCGCGGGCCGGCGCTGTGCTCGGGCTACACCGGCGACGCGACGGTGCCCCCCCCGGTGCGCGACGGCTGGCTCCAGACCGGCGACCGCGGCTACTTGAAGGACGGCGAGCTCTACGTGACCGGGCGCTACAAGGACCTGATCATCGTCGAGGGGCACAACGTCGACCCCGACGAGATCGAGTTCCACGGCGACCAGGTCGTCGAGCTGCCGGCCTGCCGCTCGGGCGCCTTCGCGGTCGACGTCGACGGGCGCGAGCGCGCGGTGCTCGTCGTCGAGTGCGGCGGCAAGGAGACCCCCGAGGCCCTCGCCGAGTGGGCCGACGCGATCCAGAGTCGGGTCGCCTCGGCCCTCGGGTTCACGCTCTACGACCTCGCGTTCCTCCGCCGCGGCGGGCTCCCGACCACCTCGAGCGGCAAGGTCCAGCGCGGCAAGCTCCGCGACCGCTACCTCGCAGACGCATTGACCTTCCTCTGGCAACAGCGCGCCTTGAAAGAGACCCCATGACCCCGGCTGAAGAGAAGGCCCTCGAGATCTTGAGCACGGTGTGCAACGTGCCCCGCGAGAAGCTGGTGCCCGAGGCGCGCTTGATCCAGGATCTGGACATCGACTCGGTGGTGACCCTCGACCTGCTCATGGAGCTCGAGGAGTCGCTGGGGATCGACATTCCCGAGGTCAAGGCCGCCGAAATGCAGACCGTCGGAGACGTCTTGACCTACGTTCGCGAGAACCCTGGGGAGTAGGGGGGGGCGCTCCGAGAGCCCCGGCGAATCTCCGTTTTCGAGTGTATCTCCGGGGAGGTGTGGCAAATTGACCCACTGCCCCACGGAGCCCTGCATGCAAGACACCGCCACCAGCCCCCACCGCGAGCGCGACGCCGAGCGCTTGTTCCTCGCGGATCGCGGGCTCTCCGCCTGGCAGCGCCTGTGCCCGAACGACGCCTGGCGGGACGCGGTGCTCCTCGGCCTCGAGGAGTACCTCGACACCCCTGAGGTCCGCGAGGCGATCTGGGAGCTCGAGGGTCGAGAGGCCTACCCGCGCGCACCCCTCGACGGCATGCGGGACCGCGGGCTGATGACGATCTTCGCCCCCGAGGAGGGGGGCGTCGGCGCCGCGCGGGTCACCGCGTATCACCAGTGCGCGCTCAACGCGAGCAACGCGCGGCGCAACACGAGCCTCGCGGTCACGATCAGCGTGAACTCCCTCGCCCTGCTCGCGGCCTACGTCGCGGCGACCCCAGAGCAGTTCGAGCGGATCAACGCCCGCGTGCAGGGCGGCGCGTTCTCCTCGCTCCTGCTCTCGGAGCTGAGCCACGGCAGCAACCTCCTCGCCAACCGGTGCCGCGCCGAGCGGGGGACCCTCGACGAGGCCGGCGAGTGGATCCCCGTCGCCGACGACGAGCCCTGCACGCACTACCGGCTCTCGGGCGAGAAGGACCTGATCAACGGCGCCAACGAACACGACCTGCTGTTCCCCTTCCTGCGCACGCGCAACTTCGACGGCAGCCAGGACCCGGCCGAGATCAAGCCGCTCGAGGCCCGCGCCGACTTCAGCATGTTCTGGCTCGAGCGGACCCCCGAGATCGCGCCCCTCCCGCGCTGGAAGACGCTGCCCGCTCAAGGCGCGGACATCAGCGGGCTCGACTTCAACGGCGCGGTGGTCAGCGCCGACCGTGTGCTCGGGCGCGAGCACGGCGGCATGAAGGTCGCCCAGAAGACGCTGATCCTCTCGCGCGGCGGGGTCGCCTCCCTGGCGGCGGGGTGCCTCAACGGCGCCCGCGACATGGCGGCCGCCTACGCCGCGCGCCGCGCGATCTACGGCCAGCCGATCCACACCTTGGGCGCGATCGCCGACCACCTGCTGCGGATCGAGGCCCTCGACCGTCTGGTGTCGGCGATCTCCTTGCGCACGGCCGCGCTCATGAACGCCTACGGGATCGCGGTCAGCCACTACACCGCCGTGGCCAAGGTCCTCGCCAGCGGGCTGGCCGAGGAGGGGGTGACCGAGGGCAAGAAGGTGCTGGGCGCGCGCGCGCTGCTGCGCGACTTCCCCTACGCGCGCTACATGCAAGACGTGGTGCTCTACGCCGTCTTCGACGGGACCACGCACCTCATGTATCAGGAGCTCAGCCATCGCCTGGCCCAAGAAGCCCGCCGCGAGGGCCGGGGCGCCGCGACCGAGGACACCCTGGAGCGCATGCGCGCGGTCTACGCCAAGCCCGCGACCCCGGTCTACGAGAGCCTCAAGGAGAAGCACCCGCGCTTCTTGCTCCCCCTCGAGCGGCACCTCGAACTCCTGGGCGGCTTGCCCGGCGAGGCGCCGGTGGCCGCGTTGAGCGGCGTCTGTCGCCTGCTGTTCGCGTGCGTGCGCGCCTGCGACGCCAACGGCGCGTGGAAGGCCGAGCAGCACCTCCGCCTGCGAGCCGCCGAGCTCTACGCGACCTTGGAGGGCCTCGTGGCCTACGCGGAGCTCGCCGACCCCCCCCGTCGCGCCGCCCTGGGCGTGTCCCCGATCGCCGAGGCGCGCGCCCTCGACGCGCCGCTGGCGAGCTTCACGGTGTCCTGGATCGGGCGCCGTGTGGTCGCCGGGGTGCGCGAGCTCGCCCTCGACGCCGGCCTCCC
The DNA here is from genome assembly GCA_020425635.1 of Planctomycetota bacterium. Classification (GTDB taxonomy): domain Bacteria; phylum Planctomycetota; class J058; order J058; family J058; genus JAGQRJ01. The sequence continues at coordinate 6,116 of JAGQRJ010000488.1, forward strand.
CGCCGACTGGGCGGCGGCCTGCGCGGCGTCCCTGAGCGAGGTCGAGGGCCAGCTCGCCGCCGGCCAGGTCGCGGTACGCCAGGCCTGCCGCGAGGCGCTGGTCGAGGCCTAGCGCGTTCTGCGGCCGAGGCGACTCGCGACGAAGCCGGCGTCCTCGACCACCAGCCCGCGGGCGCCCGGGCGCAGGTCGGCCTCGGCGAAGGCCGCGGCGAGGTCGGGGACGACGCGCACGCCCGCTGCGCGCAGGGCCTCGGGGTCGAGGCGCGGGCTGACCACGACGATCCGCACCCCGCGGGCCTCGAGGGCGCGCCAGCGCAGCGCCTTGTGGTCGCCGAGGGTGTAGCCCTCGCGGCTCAGCCGCGCGCGCGCGGCCTCGAGGGTCGGCGCCTGCTCGAGGAAGCGCACGAAGCGGTCCTGGCCCACCCCCTGGTCGAGCTCGGCGCAGAGCACGAGCAGGCCCCCGTCGGCGAGCACGGCCTCGTGGTTCTTGATCCCCTTGTCGGCCTGGTAGAGCGAGCGCCCGAGCGGGCCCTCGACCTCGGCCACGACCACGTCCACGGGCGCGGCGACGGAGTGGACGCCGCGCGCGGTCGCCGCGGGGAGCACGGCCTCGAGGGCCGCGTAGGGGTCCCCCGAGCCGACGGCGAGCGGGGCTCCGGCGGAGTCCAGCACGTGGTTGACGGTCAGCAGCGGCGGCCCCTGGGCGAGCAACGCGCGCACCCCCGCGCGGATCCCCGCGGCGACGGGGTTGTGGTCGCTGGCGTCGAGGGGCTGGGCCGCGAGCTGCGTCGCGGCCTCGTGGTTGTGCGCGATCGTGGCGCGGTCCCAGAGGCCGACGCTGATCGTCTTGTGCGCCCCCGTCCAGCCCGCGAAGTAGTGGGGCTCGACCGAGCCAAAGGCGACCACCGCGCTGGCCTCGAGCAGGCGCCGATCGACCCCGTAGTCGCCCACCGAGGTATGGGCGGCGGCGTCGTCGCAGGCGTGGAGCTCGACCTCGACGCCGAGGCGGGAGGCCTCGTGGGCGGCGTCTCCCGCGTGGGTGCCCGTCGCGACGAGCACGCGCAGCTGGGGCTGCCAGCCGCGCAGCTCGTGGAGGAGCTGGGGCAAGCCGCAGTGGATCACGCGCGCCGCGTCGTTGACCACCACCAGGGGCCGCGCGCCGCCTCCCTGGCCGAGGTGTTGGCGCAGCGCGGCGCGCGGGAAGCCGTCGTCTTCGAGCGCGGGGAGCGCCTCGGGGCGCGCGGCGGTCCAGCGCACTCCGGGGCCCGCGGCGCGGGCGCGCTCGAGCGCCGCGCTCACGTGTAGTGGAAGGCGTCCTGGATCGCCTCCACGTCGAGGGGGCCCTCGGCGATCCGCTCGATCGCGCTCACCGCCGCGGCCGCCGCGGGGACCGTGGTGAAGCAAGGGATCGAGCGGGCCACGGCCAGGGCGCGGATCGTCTTCTCGTGTTCGTGGGCCAGGCGGCCGTGGGACGGGGTGTTGACGATCCAGCCGATGTCGCCGTTGCGCATGAGGTCCAGCGGGCTCGGGCGGCCGGCGTTGATCTTCTGCACCAGGCGCAGGCGCTCGACGCCGTTGCGCTCGAGGACCTTGTAGGTGCCGCGGGTCGCGACGATCTCGCAGCCCATGCTCGCCAGCTTCTTGGCGATGTAGATCACCTGGTTCTTGTCTTTGTCGCGCACGGTGATGAACACGCTGCCGCGGGGCTTGAGGTCTTCGTTCGCGCCGGCCTGCGCCTTGGCGAAGGCGGCGCCGAAGTCCTTGTCGAAGCCCATGACCTCCCCGGTGGAGTGCATTTCGGGGCCGAGGAGGATCTCGCAGCCGGGGAACTTGCTCCAGGGGAACACGCTCTTCTTGATCGCGAAGCGCGTGGGCTCGACCTCTTCGGTGGCCCCGAGCTCGCGCAGGGTGCGGCCGACCATGATCTGGGCCGCCATTTTGGCGAGCGGGCGACCCGTGGCCTTGGAGACGAAGGGCACCGTGCGCGAGGCGCGCGGATTCGCCTCGAGCATGTAGACCACGTCCTCCTTCACGGCGTACTGCACGTTCATGAGGCCCTTGACCCCGAGCTCGCGAGCCAGCCGGCACGAGGCCTCGCGCATGCGGTCGAGGAGCACCGGCGGCAGGGTGTAGGGGGGGAGCGAGCAGCTGGCGTCGCCGGAGTGCACCCCCGCCTCCTCGATGTGCTCGAGGATCCCGCCGATCACGACCGCACCGGAGGCGTCCGCGAGCAGGTCGACGTCGACCTCGATCGCCTGCTCGAGGAAGCCGTCGATCAGGATCGGGTGCTCGGGGTTCACCTCGGCGGCCTGGGCGACGTAGCTCTTGAGGCTCGTGTCGTCGTGGACCACGCTCATGCCGCGCCCGCCGAGGACGTAGCTCGGGCGCACGACGACGGGGTAGCCGATCAGCTTGGCCACGTCGAGGGCCTCGGCCACGGTGTTCGCGATCCCGTGGGGCGGGGTGGTCAGCTCGAGCTTGGCGAGCACGCGGTCGAAGGCCTCGCGGTCCTCGGCGAGGTGGATCGCCTCGGGGGAGGTGCCGAGGATCGGGACCCCCGCCGCCTTGAGCCGGGTCGCGAGGTTCAGCGGGGTCTGCCCGCCGAGCTGCACGATCACGCCCATGGGGTGCTCGCGCTCGATCACGCCCATGACGTCTTCGAAGGTCAGGGGCTCGAAGTAGAGCCGGTCCGAGGTGTCGTAATCCGTGGAGACGGTCTCGGGGTTCGAGTTGATCATGATCGTCTCGAACCCGTCTTCGCGCAGGGCGAGGGCGGCGTGAATGCAGCAGTAGTCGAACTCGATCCCTTGCCCGATCCGGTTCGGCCCGCCGCCGAGGATCACGACCTTCTGCTTCCCGCTGGAGGGGATCTCGTCGTGGGCCTCGCCGTAGGTCGAGTAGAAGTAGGGGGTCCGGGCGTCGAACTCGGCGGCGCAGGTGTCGACCGTGCGGTAGCAGGGCACGACCCCCTGGGCGAGGCGCGCGGCCCGCACGGCGTCTTCGCTGCAACCCAGGGCGTGGGCGATCTGCACGTCGGCGAAGCCGAAGCGCTTGGCCTCGAGCAGGAGCTCGCCCAGGTCGCGCGGGGCCCGACCCTTGAAGGCGCGCAGGCGCAGCTCGGCCTGGACGAGGTCGTTGAGCTCGCCCACGAACCAGGGGTCGATCCCGGTGATCTCGCACACCTCCTGGGGGCTGATCCCGCTGAGCAGCGCGTAGCGCACGAAGAACAGGCGCACGCTGTTGGGGCGCGCGAGGCGCTCCACGATCTCGCCGCGGGTGGGGTGGCGCTCGGTCTCCCAGCGGTCGACGCGGTCGAGCCCGAGCCCGGCGCGGCCGCGCTCGAGCGAGCGCAGCGCCTTCTGCAGTGACTCCTTAAAGGTCCGCCCGATCGCCATGGCCTCGCCCACGCTCTTCATGGCGGTGGTCAGGGTGCCGTCGGCGCCGGGGAACTTCTCCAGGTCGAAGCGCGGGACCTTGGTGACGATGTAGTCGATCGTGGGTTCGAAGCTGGCCGGGGTGCTGCCGGTGATCTCGTTGTCGAGCTCGTCGAGGGTGTAGCCCAGCGCGAGCTTGGCGGCGACGCGCGCGATCGGGAAGCCCGTGGCCTTGGAGGCCAACGCGCTCGAGCGGCTGACCCGCGGGTTCATTTCGATCACGATCAGGCGCCCCGTCTTGGGGTCTACCGCGAACTGGACGTTGGAGCCGCCGCACTCGACGCCCACCGCGCGCAGGATCGCGAAGGCCGCGTTGCGCATGCGCTGGTATTCGCGGTCGGTGAGGGTCAGCGCTGGGGCTACGGTCACCGAGTCGCCGGTGTGTACGCCCATGGGGTCGAGGTTCTCGATCGAGCACACGATGATGCAGTTGTCGGCGCGGTCGCGCACGACCTCGAGCTCGTACTCCTTCCAGCCGAGGATCGACTCCTCGACGAGGACCTCGTTTTGGGGCGAGGCGCGAATGCCCGAGTCGACGAGGGCGTAGTATTCTTCGCGGTTGTAGGCGATCCCGCCGCCGGTGCCGCCCATGGTGAAGGAGGGGCGCACGATCAGGGGCAGGCCGAGGTCTGCTTCGGCCAGGCGGGCGTCCTCCTGGGTATGAACGATGTGGCTCCGCGCCGACTCGAGCCCGATCTCCGACATGAGCTCGCGGAACTTCTCGCGGTTCTCCGCGCGCTCGATCACCTCGAGGTCGGCGCCGAGCAGGCGCACGTCGTACTTCTCGAGGACGCCGGCCTGGGAGAGCTGGACCGCGGCGTTGAGGCTGGTCTGGCCGCCGAGGGTCGGGAGCAGCGCGTCGGGGCGCTCCTTCTCGATGATCCGGGACAGCGCCTCGACCGTGATCGGCTCGATGTACGTGCGATCCGCGACCTCGGGGTCGGTCATGATCGTGGCCGGGTTCGAGTTGACGAGGATCACCCGGATCCCCTCTTCGCGGATCGCCTTGCAGGCCTGAGTCCCCGAGTAGTCGAACTCGCAGGCCTGACCGATCACGATCGGGCCCGAGCCGACGATCAGCACGCTCTTGAGGGTTGGGTCGCAGGGCATGGGGGCTCCTCGTCGCCGCGCATTGTCGGGGCTGCGGGGCGCGCGATCAACTCACTCCGCGGAACTTCGCCCGACCTAAGGCGTGTTTCTGCCGAGGGCTAGGGCGTTTGTTCTTGGTCGCGCCGCATTGGGCAGGGCGCGCGCGGGGGGTGATCGGCCCGCACGATTGAGGTCGGCGCCGCGGCGGGCGCCCCGGGCGCCGCCTCGGCGACGCCGTCGACCCTCGCGCTCGAGCTGGCGGTGGCGCAGCGCTCGCCCCGCAGGTGTAGGATTCGAGCGATGCCGCTCGAGGAGTACATTCGGGGAGACGCCCTCGGCTACGGAGCCTACGGCTCGGTCTTCCGTGCGCGCGGGCCGGCCGGGGAGGTGGCGATCAAGCTGCTCTCGATCCCGAGCCAGGCGCGCCGGCTGCGCTTCGAGCGCGAGCTGGACATGATGCTCCGCCTCGGTCGGGAGCCCGGCTTCGTCCCGGTGATCGAGGGCGGGGTCAAGGGTCAGCAGGCTTACCTGGTCATGCCCTTGCTCTCGGGGGGCACCCTGCGCGAGCGGCTGAACACCCAGCGCTTTTCGCCGGAGGAGGCCTGCGTGCTCGTGGCGCGGCTGGCCGACGCCATGGGCACGGCCCACGCCGAAGGGGTCGTGCACCGTGACCTCAAGCCCGAGAACATTCTGTTCGACTCCGACGGGCGTGCTTTCGTGGCCGACATGGGGCTCGCGCGCTGGGTCGAGGGGCTCGGCGAGGAGTCGTTGGGGCTCTCCAAGTCGGGGCAAATGCGCGGCACCGTGGGCTACATGCCGCCCGAGCAGCTGCGCTCGGCGAAGTCCGTGACCCCCGCCGCGGACGTGTTCGCCCTCGGCGCGATCCTCCACGAGTGCCTCAGCGGAGCGCCCGCCTTCCAGGGAGACACGGCCCTCGCGGTGGTCGGCTTGATCCAGAGCGGCGAGTTCGCGCGCCTCGACGCGCGCGCGCTGGGCCTCTCCCCGGCCTTGGTGCGGATCGTCGAGGGCTGCCTGGACCCGGAGGCCGCGCGGCGCTTTCCGGACGGCGCCGCGTTGGCGCGGGCGCTGCGCGAGCGCA
>JAGQRJ010000489.1 GCA_020425635.1 Planctomycetota bacterium
CCGACCTCGGTCCATGCGCCCGCGGCCAGCGCGTTGGCCGCGCCCGCCTGGACCTCGGGGGTTCGGTCGCGGAGCAGCTCGACCGCCCGCGCGGAGGTGGTCCCCGCGTCGAGCTCGGCCAGGCGACGCGCTCGGCGCGCGCGCCGCAGCGGGGGGCCGAGGACGAGCTCGCCCACGAGGAAGAGCGAGTTGGGCACGATCACGAACAGGGCGCAGGTCAGCGGGGGCACGTCGAAGGCGAACAGCCCGCCCCACACCAGCACGCTCGCGGCCAGGGGCAGGCAGCCCCAGGGGGCGCGCTGGAAGCGCAGCAAGTTGGCGACCGGGGGGCCGACGATCGCCAGCGCCCACACGAGGTCGGCGGCGGGGGTCTCCGGTCCGCCCCTCACCAAGGGGAACCACACCCCTACGATCAGGATCAGGCTCAAGAGCCCCACCGCGAGGGGGAACTCCACTCAAGGCCTCCTGCGCGCGGCGGCCTCGAGCGACGCGGGCGCCGTCCCCGCGCTCAAAAGCGGATCTTCTGGCGCACGTTGCTGGGGTAGAGGGCCTGGAGCTTCTCCGCCAGCTCCACGGCCTCAGGGCTCGCGGGCGGCGCCACGACGACCAGGTGCGCGTAGAGGTTCCCCGAGGGGGTCGCGCCGACGCCCTTCAGCCGCAGCGTTTGGCCGCTCTGAGCGCCTGGCGGCACCGTCACGCTGATCTCGCCCTGAGGGGTCTCGAAGCTGACCTTGGCGCCCTTGAGCACCTCTTGCAGGGTGACCGGGACGTCGACGTGCAGGTGGTCGCCTTCGCGGCGGTAGCAGGCGTGTTCGGCGACGACGATCTGCACGTAGAGGTTGCCGGCCTGGCCGCCGCGCACCCCTGGCGAGCCCAGGCCGGTCAGCCGCAGCTTCTTGCCCGACTCGATCCCGGGCGGGATCTTGACCTCGACCCGGTCGCGCCCAGGGAGCGCGATCGTCTTGACCCCGCCCCGGACCGCGGTCGGGAGGTCGATCGTGAGCTCGGTCTCGAGGTCGCGGCCGCGCGACGCGCGGGGGCGTCCGCCCATGCCGCCCATGCCGCCCATGCCGCCCATGCCGCCCATGCCGCCGCCGCCGCCGAACAGGCTGCGCAGCAGGTCTTGCAGGCCACCGTGGCTCTCGAAGTCGTGGAACTCCGAGTTCGACCAGTCTCCGTAGTTGAAGCCGCCGCCGCCGCCGCCGAAGCGGCGCATTTGCTCCGCCTTCGCCTCGTCGAAGCCGGCCTGCAGCGCGACCTCGCCGAACTCGTCGTAGAGCTTCCGCTTGCGTTCGTCGGAGAGCACGCTGTAGGCCGCGCCGACTTCCTTGAAGCGCTGCTCCGCGGCGGGGTCGTCGGGGTTCAGGTCGGGGTGCAGCTCGCGCGCGAGCTTGCGATAGCGCTTGCGAATCTCGTCTTCGCCAGCGCCTCGTTCAACGCCCAATACGTCGTAGAGATCCTTGCTCATATGAACTCCGCAGGCCCCTAAGCTAACGCGCCGGGGAGCCGTGTGGTCGCTGAGCGTGATCCGGTGGGAACCAATGGAAACGGCGCCCCGCAGGGCGCCGCTCCAGTCGACTCGCCGTGAGGCGAGCCGGCCGACTACATGGCGATGAAGTCGTGGGCGCGGACGGTGCTGCGGCCGTTGGCCTCGGCGCGCGCGACCGCTTGGTCCAGGTACCAGTGGACGACGGCGTTGAGCCCGTCGAAGGCGTCGCCGGCGACGCGGAAGGTCTTCTTGTCCTTCGACTTCTTGCCCGCGACGTAGGCCTTGGCCTTGCTCTGAACCAGGAGCATTTCGCCCTTGGGCGACGACGACTTCGACTTCTTCTTGGCCATGATTTCCCTCGTGTGTTTCGTTTGTTGGGTCGTGACGAGCCTTTCGACTCGGCGCGGAGTCTAGCCAGGAATCAGGAAAATTTCGCCCCTTTCTGCAAGAATTATCGGGTGCTCTTTCCCCTCTGGATCCTCGCAGCGGTCGCCTCGGCCGGAGTTACCTGGTGGCTCCTGCGCGGGCGAAGCACCTGGCGGTGGCTTCCCCCCGCCGGGCTGGTGGGGGCGTGCCTCTGCGGAGCGTGGGGGCTCTCGGCGCCCCGCGCCGCGCTCCCGGCCCGCTGGGTCGTGCTCGACGTGTCGGGCTCCTGCGCCGGGGGGCGCGCGCAGTGGCGCCGTTGGTGCGAGCGCGCCGCCGCCGACCTGCCGCCCGACGGGCGCGTGGGGTTGATCCGGGTGGGCGCCGAGGCCGAGGTCTCGCTGCCGCTCACGAGCCCCGAAGCGTTCCGCGCGGGCTTGGGCGCGGCCCTGGCGGCGCCCCTGGACGGCGGCGGCTCG
>JAGQRJ010000490.1 GCA_020425635.1 Planctomycetota bacterium
GCAGCGAGTTCCACCCCGAGGCGCTGAAGAGCGTGAAGGCCTTCATGAAGCAGGACCTGGCCGGCGCTCGCGACGAGGCCCGCAAGCTGCTCGCGAACGAGAAGCTGAGCGACGCCCACGGCGACGCGCAGTTCCTGATCGACAAGGTCGACGCGGTCGCGGCCAAGCGCTGGGCGGCCGCCGAGGAGGCGCGCGAGGCAGGCCGCTACATCGAGGCCATGGAGACCTTGAGCTGGTTCGGCAAGGCCTTCAAGGGCGCCGAAGAAGGCGATCGGGCCAAGGACCTGCTCAAGACCTTCAAGCAGGACCCGCTGAAGCGGGAGGTCGCCGCGGCGATCAAGCTGCAGAAGCTCCTGGCCAAGCTCGAGGGTCAGCCGGCGGAGGTTCGCGCCGCGGCCCTCGGGAAGTTCCTCAAGGACAAGAAGGTCGAGGGCACGCACGCCGCCCGCGAGGCCGAGCAGCTGCAGTAGCCGCGCTGCTGACTGAAGCTCCACGACCGAGCCCGAGGCGGCGCCTCGGGCTCGGGCTATGTACGAAGCAGACCCGGTGGAGGGAGGGTGACACCGCGGGCGACAGGCTCGCCGAGGGATCGCGTAAAGCGCCCGGTCAAAAGGCCCCTAAGTCCCGGCGTCGCGGGGCTCTCGTCCAAGGCACGACGGTCGCTTACGGAAAACTTGGGAACCTGCTCCGGCCTTGGGGCGTCGAAGGACCCATGTTTTGGAGGAAGACGTGCTAAAGCCATTTGTCTCAGTTGCTTGCGTGCTCGTGTTGGCCAGCGGAGCGCTCCGCGCCGAGGAAGAGCCCGCCTCCCAGGGCGAGCGCCTGGTGCAGCGCCTGTCGAAGGTCCTCAGCCAGCCCGTGAGCTCGATCGGCGGTCAGGCCGAAGTCCACTATCCGCTGGTCGCAGCCCACGAGCTGAAGGACTTCAAGGTCGGCGGGTTCGACCTGGTGGACTTCCACCAGGAGTCGTCCCTCGAGCTCGGTGCGGGGTCTCGTGGGACCGGGAGCATGCTCCACAAGGTGAAGCTCGAAGGAGACTTCGAGGTCGAGTTCGACATGTGGGTCAAGCACAACACCCCCAGCGCGTCGGTCGCGATCTTGCTCAGCAAGAAGGTCGCGGTGCTGTGGGGGCAGAGCCTCGTCAAGGTCAAGGGCTTTCGGCAATACGATCGCCGCGGACGGGCGGCCGACCCCGGCCTGTTCCGTGAGAACCGCCCGGTGCACGTGAAGATCGCCTGCGTGGGGAACACGGTCACTGTGACCGCCAACCAGGAGCAGGTCAGCCGGTTCGAGTTCACGAAGAACGAGCTCAAGGACGCGCGCTTCGGGATCGTGGCCCACAACGTGCGCTTCGTGTTCAGCAACCTCAGGATTCGAGTGGGCACGCAGCCCGAGCCCGTGTCCGTCGAGTCGTCGGAGGGCTAGCCCGAGCTAGTTCCCCGCTCAGCGCGGGCTGGCGAGGGTGCGATCGATCTCGGCCGCGCGCAGGGTCTCGGAGAGCGCCTGGTCGACGCGCGCGTGCAGCTCGGGTTGGTCCGGGAGGAAGCTGGCCACCAGGCGCAGGACGACCGCTTCGTCTTCGTAGCTCTGCAGCCGGTTCTTCGAGAGCTTGCTGAGCCTCAGCCTGAAGCTGACCCGCGAGGCTTCGCGCAAGCCGTAAGCGCTCAACGGGTCCTTGCCCGCCCCCGGATCGCCGGGGGCCAGGTCGCGCCCGGCGAAGCGCACGTGCCAGCGCACGTCGGGGGCGCCCTCGAGGTAGTCGCGGCTCCGACGCGGGGCCCCGTAGACCTCGGCCAGGAGGGCGGCGCGCTCGTCGAGCAGGTCGCGCACGCGGACCTCGAGCTTCGCCTCCAGCGCGCGCTCCGCGTCTTGGATCGAGGCGCCGGCGAAGGCGTCCAAGGCTCCGTGATCCCGCAGGACCAGACGCGCGAGCCCGGGGTAGGCCTGCAGCCGGGACACGATCGCGCGGCGCTTGTCGTCGAGGCGTTTGCCCTCGAGGGCCAGCGCCCCGAGGGCGTCGCTGGCGCGCTGCTCGGCGAGGAACACGGGGCGGAGGAGGAACTCGCGGTAGGCGTCCCAGGCGCTCTGATAGGCCTCGACCCGGGCCTCGAGGATCGGCAGCGTCAGCGGTGCGTCGGCCTCGCTCAGCGCGCGGAAGAGCGCGTTGGCGGCGTCTTCCAGTCCACCCTTGGCCCGGTGCTCGGCGTGGCGCTCCTGGAGCCACTGGTTCTTCCACTCGCTGAAGTAGACGACCACCGCGGTCTCGGCGACCACGTAGACCCAGCCGCTGAGCCGCTCGAGGCGGCTGAGCCGGGCGACGTTTTGCACGCCCTTGAGCTCTTGCACCCGGCGCGCGAAGCCGAGCGCGCTCATGCCCGCGCGCACCGTCGCGGCCGAGAGCCCGAGGGAGGTGAGCGAGACCGAGAACACGTGGGCCTTGACCTCACCGCGGGCGATCTGCGACACGTGCTGCCCGAGGATCAAGTTCACGTTCGAGCGCATGAGCTCTTCGACGAACTGCGGCTTGAGGTAGCGCGAGAGGTAGCGCGCGTTGACGACCTGGCGCGCGCCGCCCAGGGCGAACGCCCCGTAGTGCTCGAAGAAGTCGGTCTCGGCCAACCCCGCGAAGAACTGCTCCATGCGCAGGCGCTCGCCGGTGTGGACCACCGCCACGAGCTCACGCAAGAACAGGTCGAGGCTGAAGGCTTGCTTCTGCTTCGCGGGCAGCCGTGTCCAGTCGAGGGTGCCGTCGGCGCGGCGATACTCGGCCAGCAGCTCCTGACCGCTGAGCTCCGCGGCGTAGCGCCGCTCGAGGTGCTCGACGTCTTCGCGCAGGCTCTGGGCGAGGGTCGGGTTGCTCTGGCGCAGGGCGGGGAGCAGCCCGCTGCGCGCGTCGCGAATGCAGGTCAGGGCGAGGTCGGGGCGGCGACCGGGGCGCAGGGCGTCGACGTGGGCATAGACCACGGCCCGCTCCAGATCGGAGCTGAGCTGGGCGAGGTTGGCTTCGGCTTCGCCGGCGGAGTGCGCGGCGCAACCGGGCAAGAGGCCCGGTTTGCGCAGCTGGCGCACGCTGAGCGCGACCTCGGGGCCCACGGCCTGCGCGATCGCCTGCAGCGAGGCGTCGTTGCCGATCAGGAGCACCGCGGCGACCGATTCTGCGCGCACGGCCTCGTCGTCGAGGAGCAAGCTGCGCGCGACCACGAGCGGCCGTGGTTGAGCCTCGCTGTTGGGGAGCTCGGGGGCCGAGCGCGAGGCGAAGGCGAGGGCGCGCTCCACGAGGACGGCGCCTTCGGGGCTGAAGCGGCTCTGGGCGAGCTCGAGGATCGTGTCCGGGTCGGTCGAGACCGCGGCCAGGGAGGGGGCGACGAGGGCGACGAAGAGCAGCGCGGAGACCTTAGCGCGCACGCTCGACCTCACCCTTGATCCCCGGGGTCAGCTGGCCGGCGGCGTCGAGGGCCGCGTCGGCCTGGCGGGCCTCGTCCACGGCGTTGGCGGCGCGCTCGAGGGCCGCGCGCGCGTCTCCAGCAGCCAGCTCGGCGGCGAGCTTCAGGGCCCGCGCTTCGTCCTCGAAGGTCTGGGGCCGGGAGCTGGAGAGCGCCTCGAGCTCGCGGCTGAGGATCCGCAGCTGGGCGGGGTTTCCGCCGGGGAGCGCCGCCGGGAGCAGCGCTGCCCCCTGGGGCAGGTAGAGCGCGGCGCGTCGCGGGGCCTCGCTCAGCTCGGCGGCGAGCTCGGTGCGTGCGTTGAAGTGTGCCTCGAAGGCCCGCTCGATCCGACCGTTGAGCTCGGCGCGGGAGTCGGCGAGCGCCTGCTCCGCGTAGGCGGCGACCGAGCCGTGGTCCGCAACGACGCGCGCCTTGAGCAAGGGTCGGCGCCCGATGCTCTCCAGGCGCGCGCGCAGCGCGTCCTCGAGCTGCTGGGCGTCTTCGCCGTAGGCTTCGACCCGGCGGTGGAACAGGGCGTCCTGCTTGAACAGGGGGAGGCTGAGGTAGGTGCGGTAGTCGTTCCAGGCTGCGCGGTAGGTCGCGAGCGCCTCGGTCAGCGCCTCGGGGGTGGGGTCGCTGCCGGCGGCGCGGAAGAACGCCAGCCCGGCGTCGCGCATGGACTCGCGAGCAGCGCGGGCGTCTTGCCAGTCCCAGTAGACCCCCTCGAGCTTCTCGGCGGCATAGAGCACCACGACGGTCTCGCCGACGGTGTAGACGAAGCCTCCGAGCTTGGCCCAGCGTGAGCTGCGGGCCACGGTCGCGGCGGCGCCTTCGCCCGCCTTCAGCCCGCGCAGCCACTTGATCCCCTGGGCGCCTGTGCGGACCGCGCTCGAGCTCAGCCCGAGGGCGGTCAAGGAGACCGCGAACTGGTGGGCCGAACCCTCTCCGGTGAAGAGCTGCGGGAGCAGCAGGCCAGCCGCGAGCGCGACGTTCTGGCGGGCGAGCTCGTTGAGGAAGGGGCGGCGAACGTAGCGCTGGAGGAAGCGGCCGTAGGCCAGCTGACCGCCGCGGGCGCCGAGGGCGAACATGCCGTAGTGCAGGTAGAAGTCGCTGGTGCCGAGGGCGTCGAAGAACTCCTCCATGTGCAGCCGGTTGCCGGTCTCCACCACCGTGGCCAGCTCCTTGAGGAACAGGGCCAGGGTGAAGTGAGCCAGGCCGCCCACCTCGGGCAGGGTCTTCGAGGCCATGAGCTCGGGCCAGCGCACGGTGCCGTTGGCCCGGCGGAAGGAGGCCAGCGGATCGGGCCCGCCGTTGGCGGCGCGCTCGAGGGCTCGCAGCCTGGCGTTGAAGGTCCCGTAGCGGAAGAAGGCGCGCACGCGCTCGATCAGGCTCGTGCCCTCGCCGGGCTGGAAGGCCTCCAGCGCCGCGCGGAGGTCGCTCTGGGTCAGGGGGGTGGCGAAGAGGCTCGTCTTGCCGAGCAGCTCGATCGCGGCCAGGTCCGCGGCGCGCTCCGCGCTGACGCCTCGCGCGTGGGCCAGCTCGTGGGCCAGGATCAGCGCGCTGACGCGCTTCACGAAGGCCTCACGGCCCTCGGGGGCGACGCTGGCGGCGCGGTCGATCAGGACGGCGAGCAGCCCGCTGGTCACGGTGACCTTGCGGCTCAACGAGTCGTAGCGCGCGTCGACCTCGGGGCTGGGCTCGAAGCCCAGGGTCACGCGCGCGACCTCGGGGGCTTCGACGGCGGCCGCGGCGCGCAGGGTGGCGAAGGTGCGCTCGAGCTCGGTGTAGGCCTGGCTCAGGCTCTCGACGCTCACGGTCGGGGCCTTGCCGCTGCTGCGCGGGCCGAAGCCTTCTCCGGTCGGTCGGACCCGGCTGCGCCACTCCTCGGCGCGGTTCTTGCCGGTCTCTTGCCGGCGGCGCTTGGTGCGCTCGAGGACCTCCTCGGGCTTCTGGATCGAGAGCTCGTACCAGTCGAGCAGGCCTCCGGTCTTGCCGGCGTCGGTGTAGGTCAGCTTGAGGTGGTCCATGAGGACCTTGCGGGCGCGGCTCGCGATCGCGAGCGGCTCGAAGTTGGCCTCTCCCGGGCGGCCCCACTCCCCGGCCACGGCGCGCTCCGCGAGCCGCAGCAGCTTGCGCAGGGACGACTTCTTGGCCTCCAGCACCTGCTCCTGGACTCCCTCGGGGAGCGCGGGGTCGTACTCCAGGGGCATGAACAGCCAGTCGAAGGAGGAGGGCAGGAGCATCTTCTTGCCCGCTTGGGTGTCGGCGGTGGCGAGGAGCTTCATGCCCTCGGCCAGCGACTCGCCCGAGAGCGAGCTGCGCAGGCCCGTGCGCTGCATGAGTTCGGCCGTCGACTCTGCGAGCCACTGCAGCTCGGCCGGGGTCCACGCGCCGGCGCGATCGAAGCCGTAGGTCCGCTTCTTGATCTGTCCCCGCGAGCTGCTCGACTCGAGGGGGTGCTCGCTGCCGATCGCCCAGGGGCCAAAGTTCCCGTCGCGAAAGGCCTCGGCCGTGCGCTGCACGTAGGTCTCGAGGCGGGGGATGTCCTTCATGAAGCCGCGCAGCTCGACGTCCCACACCGGCTTGCCGTCCTGGATCAGGCGGGTCACGCGCACGCCGCGGCGCTCGATCACGTCGCGCTGCGCGCCCTTCTGCGCGTCGGCGAAGGCCTGCTTGGCCCTCGCGAGCTCGTCCATGTTGATTGGCTGGTTGTCCATGGCCTTGAGCACGAAGTTGTGGTTCGAGCTCACGTCCGCGCGGCGGAGCGCGATCACCCAGCTCAGGCGGCGCATGTAGTCGGCGGCCGCCTCTGCCTTGGCGGGATCCAGGGTGTCGGGGAAGCGCACGTGGACGTGGAAGGCGACCGTCTCGGGGACCGCCCTGCGCAGCTCGCGCATGCGCGAGAAGGCTTCCTTGGGCGAGTCGAAGGGGGTGCTGCGGACCTCGATGTGAGGGACGCCGAGCCGCTCGTGCCAGCTGATGTTCGTGTCGAGGTAGGGCGCCTTGGCGGGGTCCGGGCGCCACTTGCCCTCGCTGCCGAAGTGCTCGAAGAAGAACGCGGTCCGCTCCGCCGTGGAGAGCTGGCTCCAGCGCTCGATCGTCGGGCGCTCGGCCTCGCTCCAGGAGGCCTCCGCGTTCGGGATCACGAACTCCATCAGCCTGTGGTCGGTGGTTCGACCCGAGCCTTGGAGCGCGTGGGTGGTCGTCTTCAGCTCGAAGCCGACCGTGGCGTGCTCGCCGCTGGGGAACTCGATTCGCTCAGGGAGGTCCTGAGCGAATGCGCTGGCACACACGAGGCATGCCAACAGGAATCCTGCCGTCTCTCTCATGCCCGGACCTTTGCAACCCCAGGTCCATGAGTTAATTCACTGGGGAAGCTAGAGTTAATTCTCTCACTTGGTCTCAGATACGACCCGGCGCCCAAAGACGGAGCCTCGGGGACGGAACGTATGACATGAGAACGACGCGGTTTAGGGACGCTTCGCGTCCGAGCTGGACGGCCTCGGCGACGGTTACTGCCGCAGCTTGGGGTCCAACGCGTCGCGCAGGCCCTCGCCCACCAGGTTGAACATGGTGACCGTCACGAAGATCGCGATGCCCGGCATCCAGACCAGGTGCCAGAGCCCCTCGTTGATGTAGGCCTTGCCCTGGTTGAGCATTTCGCCCCACGACGGCGCCGGCGGGGCCACGCCGAAGCCCAGGAACGAGAGGCTGCTCTCCACGAGGATCGCGCCCGCCACGCCGAAGCTGGCCGACACGAACACCGGGCTGATCGCGTTGGGGAGGATGTGCCGGAAGATGATCCGCGGGGTCGAGAGCCCGAGGCTCTTGGCCGCGGCGACGTACTCCTCGGACATGATCTTGAGGAATTCGCCGCGCACGAGCCGCGCGACGCCCGTCCAGCGGATCAAGCCCAGGGTGATCATGATCAGGTAGATCGATTGGCTGCGCCAAAACGACACGACCATCATGATCAGGAACAGGGTCGGGAAGCAGATGACGACCTCGATCACGCGCGAGAGCGCGAGGTCGACCCAGCCGCGGAAGAACCCGGCCAGCGCCCCGACCACGATCCCGATGAACACGTAGATCCCCACCGAGATCAAGCCCACGCTGCCGGCGATCACGGTGCCGTGGATCAGGCGCGAGGCCACGTCGCGCCCGCTGTCGTCGGTGCCGAGGTGGAAGGTGGGCATGGTGTAGTAGCCGACGCGGACCCCGGCGTAGTCGACCTCGTCGCCGGGGTCGACCGGGACCTGCCCCTCGACGACCTCGCCGTTGACCCGGACCTTGCCGCTCGCGGGCAGGACCTCGAGCTCGGCGCGCAGCTGACTCACCAAGTCCTCGTGGTCGACCTCGTCCTGGTCGGCCATGGTGCGCGCGGTGAGGCTGTAGACCCGGTGCGGGGTGAACACGAGCAGGAGCGTCGTGTGAAGGTCCTTGGGGCGATTGGGGTCGTAGTCGCTGAGCCGCACCGCGGGGAAGCCGGCGACCTCGCCCCAGGCCGCCTTCGCCGCGGCCTCTTTGCGGGCGCTGCGGCTCTGGTTCCACTCGAAGTCGTTGGAGCGCAGGCGGTCGAGCCACATGCGCGCGTAGCGCTGCGCGGTGGCGTCGTCCTGCAAGAGCTCGGCGCCGGGGCGCAGGTAGGCCTCGCGCCACTCCCAGGCCAACGCGACCTCGGCGGCCTGAGACCGCGGGCGGATCCCCTGGGCGAGCTTTCCGGGGCGCAGGGGTTGGCACTCGGTCCAGCCACGCGGGCGCGCGAAGCTGAGCTCGGTCACGTCTTGCACCGTCCAGCGTCCGCCGGAGTCGCTCCATACGAACAGGGCGCGCGGGCGTTGAGCTGGGTCCTCGACGGCGACGAGTCGGCGCAGGGGGTTGAGCTCGCTCAGGCTCTCGCGCCCGGGCACGACGATCAGCTCGGTGGGCGTCTCGCCTTCGGGCGCAGGGAGCACGACCTTCGCCAGGCTGCGTCCCGGCTTGAGCTTCAACCCGCGAGAGGTCTCGGAGTAGAAGTGCTTGATCGGGGGGCGGAGGTACCAGCCCTCGTCGCTGGCGTCGATCTCGCGCGTGATCCGGCGCCAGTCGGGGATCAGCTCGCCCGCGGGGCGCTCGATCTCAGGGTATTTGGGCGAGAACGGGCCGAAGGTCTTGATCCAGTCGGCGATCACCCGCGGGAGGGGGAAGTTGGGGTCGAGGTAGTCCTGGAAGGCGGGGAAGTGCAGGTTGCCCTGGTAGCTGCACACGATCGGCTTCGAGTTGGCCAGCAGCGGCGAGAACACCGAGATCGCCCCCATGAAGACCAGGAACAGGAAGGCGAACACCGCCACCTTGTCCCGCTTGAACTGGCGGTAGCCGATCTGCCACGAGGAGACACCCTTGGTGATGTCCTCGGACTCTTCGACGGTGGGCTGCTTGGGTGCGCTGCTCATCAGCCCTCGAGGGAGATCCGGGGGTCGACCAGGGTGTAGAGCACGTCGGACATCAGCATGCCGAGGAGCACCAGGACCGCGCTCAGGGTCGCGATCGCCATGATCATGTTGTAGTCACGCGAGAGCAGAGCCTCGAATCCGAGGAGCCCCATGCCGTTGATGTTGAAGATGAACTCGATGATCACCGAGCCGCCGATCATCGACGGGAGCAAGCCCGCCATCAGGGTCACGATCGGGATCATGCTGTTGCGCAGCGCGTGCTTGAGGATCACCACCCGCTCGGAGAGGCCCTTAGCCCGCGCGGTGCGAATGTAATCCGCGCGAATGATCTCGAGCATGCCGGCGCGCGCGAAGCGCGAGAGGCCCGCGAGGCCGCCGTAGGTCATGCACAGGACGGGCAGCACGTAGTGCCGCAGCTCGTCCCACTTGGCGTCGAGGTAGGGCATGGAGTCGTGGCCTTCGGACTCGAGCCCGGATCCCTCGAACAGGTAGAACCACTCCGGGTTGCAGAGGTAGAACAGGAGCAGGGTCGCGACCCAGAAGCTCGGCGCGGAGTAGAGCGCGAACAGCCC
The DNA here is from genome assembly GCA_020425635.1 of Planctomycetota bacterium. Lineage (GTDB taxonomy): Bacteria > Planctomycetota > J058 > J058 > J058 > JAGQRJ01. Next base: position 9,427 of record JAGQRJ010000490.1, read on the forward strand.
TACCCCCGCGGCCCGCTCGTCGGCTTTCCCGCGGCGGACCGCGGCGTGGATCCCGAGGGGGATCGCGATGATGTAGATCAGGATGATGCTGATCAGGTTGAGCTTGGCCGTGATCCACAGCGCGGGGAGCAGCTTCTCGCGCACTGGGGCGTTGTATTTCGTCGACTTGCCGAAGTCTCCGACCGCCATGCCGGCCACCCAGCTCACGTATTGCACGGGGATCGGCTTGTCGAGGCCGAGCTCCTTGCGCCGCCGCTCCAGCTGCTCCTGCATGTCGAGGTCGTTCTTCCCGCCGCCCGAGTCCATGCCTCCGCCCATGCCCGAGCCGCCCATCGAGGCCTGCACGGGGTCGCCCGGCGCGGCGTGGGACACCGCGAACACGAGCAGCGTGATCCCGATCAGGGTCGGGATCATGAGCAGGAAACGCTTGACGAGGTAGGTGATCACGGCAGGGTCAGCTCAACTACCTAGTAGCGGACGTCCTTGGGGTCGACCCACCAATACGTCGAGCGCATGCCCTTGTGGCGCACGATCACGTTCCTGAAGCGCTTGTGCAGGATCACGCTCACCCGCCCATGGATCAAGAGCGTGCGCGGCTGAGCCTCCTGCAGGATCTTGTAGAGCTTGTGGAACATCGGGATCCGCTTGTCGCGGTCGAACTCGCGGCGAATGTCGGTGACGAGCTGGTCGAGCTCCGGCGTGTGATATCCGGGGACGTTGCTCCCGCGCTCTTTGTCCTCCGAGGAGTGAACCGAAGCGTAGTTGTCGATCCAGGCCGACTGGAAGGAGTTGTAGAGGCACATCGCGTCGAAGTTGTGCACGTAGAGGTCTTCGATGAAGGTCGCCCACTCCAGGGGCAAGACCTCGAGGACGACCCCGATCCGCGCCAGGTTCTCCTTGAGGTGGGTCCCGATCCGGGTGTACTCCGAGCGCCCGCTGGGCACGGTGAACGTGAACTTGAACGGCTTCCAGACCCCGTCGACCTCCTTGTCGAGGATCCCGTCGTTGTCGACGTCCTTGAACCCGGCCTCCTTGAGCAGCTGCGCGGCCTTGGAGAGGCTGAACTCGAGCGGCTTGAGGTCCTTGTTGTACTCCGGGTAGACCGGCTTGTTGATGCAGGTCGCGATCTGCCCGTTGTCGCGCCACATGTCGTGGAGCAAGGTCTTGCGATCGATGGAGTGGGTCATCGCGCGCCGCACGCGAGCGTCGTCGAAGGGGAACTTGCGGCAGTTCCAGACGATGTAGTTGTAGCCCAGGCCCTGGTGGTCGTAGTTGTAGTACTCGTAGTTGTCGGCGAACACGCCCTCGTGACGCAGGCTGTCTTCCCACTGATCTTCGTCGATCACGAGCACGTCGATCTTCTGCTGGCGGGCCTGATTGACCTGCTGCACCTGGTCGCGAATGAAGCGCCAGCGCAGGGTCTGCAGGTTCCACACCCCCTGCTGAATGCTGTGCATCCACCAGTTGGGGTTGCGCTCGAGGCGCAGGCTCTGGCCGCGCTCCCAGCCGTCCTCGGGCATCATGTAGGGGCCGGTGCCCACGCAGGGCGCCTGCAGCTCGTTGAAGATCTTGCCGAAGCCAGGCTGGCCGGGGATCACGGAGTAGCTGCCCTCGGCGATGTTGTTCGCCGCGGCGTAGTCGCGGACCTCTTGCTCGTAGAAGTGGCGGGGGAGCACGTAGAGGTTGCTGCCGAAGCTGTACTGGATCGTCCAGTCGGGCTGCTTGAAGCTGACCTTGATCGTGAAGTCGTCGAGCTTCTCGACCGACTCCACGTCCTTGTAGTCGCCGCGGGACGACTCGGCCTTGACCTCGGGGTCCATCATCGTGTTCCAGGTGAACAGCACGTCGTCGGCGGTGAAGGGCGCGCCGTCCGACCAGGTGACCCCCTGGCGCAGGTGGAAGGTGATCGACATGTTGTCGGGGGCCAGCTTCCAGTGGGTCGCGAGCAGCGGGTCGATCTTGGTCGCGTCCTGCTCGCTGAGCGTGAACATGGGCTCGACCACGTAGCGCATGATCTGCAGCGTGGTGCCCTCCGACGTCGTCAGCAGGTTCAGGGTCGAGGGCTCGGCGGTGGTGGCCACATAGGTCCCGCCGATCTTGGCGTTCGGGTCGGGCCCCGGGATCGCGTCGTCGGTGCCCATGCCGCTGGTGGCTTCGGCCATGCCCTCGGTCGAGGCCGTGTGTTCGGGCTCGGTCGCGGGGGTGTCCGCCGGCGGGGTGACCTCAACCGCTTGCTGTGGAGGCTGTTGCGGAGCCTGCTGGACCGGGGTGCCCTGCTGGGGCGCCACGTAGACCGGCTGAGGCATGCGCGCGCCGAAGTTCTGCATGCCCTCCTTCAGCGCCAGCCGCAGCTCCTCGGTGAGCTTCTGGTTGTCCTGCATGCGTCGCAGCTCGCCGTTGAGGTCGCGAATGCCTTCGCGCTGCTGGTCGAGCTTCTCGGCGAGCTGGTCGAGCTTGTTTTGCTCGTTGCGGTCGAGGGTGTTGATCGACTGGAGGCTCATCCAGTTGAGCATCAGCATGACCACCATGAGCACCATGATGAAAACGCCCTGCTGAAGGAGCTTGTCGGTCTTGTCTTTCATCGTGTTCGTCGCTTCCACGCCCGGGGGTTATGCCTGCCGGACCTGCAGGCGCACAAGGTCGCAGAGGGCGGGGCGAAGCGCAAGCCCGAGCCGATTCGCTGGGGCGTGCCTGCCCGCGCCCGCGGTGCGATACTTTGGGGCATGACGCGGGGAGTCGAGCGAGGCGTGCCGAGGCAGTTCCAGATTCGATCGCGCGACGGCACCGCGCTCAACGTCTACCGCCTCCCGGCGGAGGGCACCCCGCGGGCTCGGGTCGCGATCGTCCACGGCTTCGCGGAGCACGGCGGGCGCTACACCCACGTGCAGCGCTACCTCGCCGAGCGCGGCTTCGAGAGCTTCGTGCTCGACCTCCGCGGCCACGGCCGCTCGAGCGGCGCGCGGACCTACGTGCGCGCGTTCAGCGACTACACCGACGACGAGGAGGTCTACCTGCGCGAGGTCCTCGGCGGCAGCCGGCTGCCGGCCTTCGCCCTCGGACACAGCATGGGCGCGCTGGTGCTGGCGCGGACCCTGCAGGCGAAGGAGGGGCTCCCGCGCCTGGACGGGGTGGTGCTCAGCTCACCGTTCTTTGGCCTCGGGATGAAGCTCCCGCTGTGGAAGACCTTGGCTGGCAAGACCTTGAGCAGGGTGATCCCAGGCTTCCGGCTGCCCTCGGACCTGGATCCTGCGGTGCTCTCCCGCGACCCCGAGGTCGGGCGCGCCTACCTGGCGGATCCGCTCGTGGTCAAGAGCGCGACCAGCCGCTGGTTCACCGCGACCCTCGGAGCCCACAAAGCAGTGCTCAAGGACGCGGGTAAGATCACGCTCCCGGTGCTCATGCAACACGGCGACGCCGACACCCTCGCGAGCCTCGAGGCCGCCCAGCGCGTCTACGCCCGGCTCGGCGGGCCCAAGCAGTTCAAGCTCTGGAGCGACATGCGCCACGAGCTGTTCAACGAGCTCGATCAGCTCGCGGTCCTCGACCACCTCCACGAGTGGTTCGCCGACCGCATGCGCGGCGAGTAGCCCAACCAAAACGAGACGCGCCCCGCCGAAGCGGGGCGCGTGACCGAGCGAGTCGCTTCGACCTGGCTTAGCCGTGGGTCTTGTTGAAGTACTCTTGCGAGCCGACCGGGTCGGGCTTCATGGTGTCGTCGCCGGGGGTCCAGTTGGCGGGGCACACCTCGCCGTGCTTCTCGACGTACTGGAACGCCTGAATCACGCGCAGCGCCTCGTCGACGTTGCGGCCGACGGGGAGGTCGTTGACCGTCGAGTGCCGCACGACGCCCTTGGGGTCGACGATGAACAGCCCGCGCAGGGCGACGCCGCCGGGGAGCAGCACGTCGTATTTGGTCGCGATCTCCTTGTTGAGGTCGGCGATCAGCGGGAAGTTGACCTGGCCCAGGCCGCCCTTGTTGCGCGGGGTGTTGACCCAGGCGAGGTGCGAGAACTGGCTGTCGACCGAGATCGCGACGATGTTCGCGCCGACGTCGTTGAAGCGCTTGGTGGCCTCGCTGAACGCGATGATCTCGGTGGGGCACACGAAGGTGAAGTCGAGGGGGTAGAAGAACAAGACGAGCCACTTGCCGCCGTGGATCTCCTTCCACTTGAGGGTCTTGATCTCCTGACCGACGACCGCGGTGGCGTCGAACTGCGGCGCGGGTTGCGTCACGAAGGGCATGGGGAACTCCTGGGTGTTGTGCCGGCAGGGGACCGCGGAGGGACCCTGGGCGAGGGTGCAGCGCGGATTATGGCCCGCGGCGAGGGGGTTGCAAGGGCTGTGCCCCGGCTAGCTCAACTCGAAGGTGAGCTTGAGCTTCCCGATCTCGATCGTGTCGCCGCTCTGCAGGGCGACCATGTCGTCGACCGGGGTGCCGTTGCGCAGCAGCGCGTCGGGGGCTGGGGCGACGTTGACGAGGTGGAACGCGCCCCCGAAGGGGACCACCAGCGCCGCCTTGCGGGGGGCGAAGGTGCCGGGCAGGGTGAAGGTGCAGCCTTCGGCCTTCCCGACCTGGAGGATCTTGTCGACCGGGGTGCGCACCTGCACGCCCTCGACTTCGCCGCTGAGGTAGGCCCGGGGAAGCGCGGGCTCCGTCAGCGCAGGGGCGTCGGAGGTCGCGCGGGGGGCGCGCCGGTGCTCCCGGGCCACGCGGGCGCTCCCGCGGCGGGCAAAGGCGGGGACTTCGAGCTCCTCCGGCGGGGTGGGCTCCTTGAGGGGCGTGGGGTCCTTGGCTGGCGCGGGGTCCTTGGCTGGTTCGGGCTCCTTGGGCTCGCGCCGAAGCTGCTGCTCGGTGGGGGGGTCGTCGAGCTGGCGGCGCGTCCCGTCGACGGGGGTGTCGTCGAGGGCCAAGGGCGCCGGCTTGTCGGCCGCCTCGACCGGGAGGGTGGTGCGCGACGTGCCGTCGCGCTCCCGTGCCGTCGCCAGCGCGTCTTCGTCGTCCTGCTCGTTGGCGGCGATGGTGCCGATGTCCGTCTCGTCGCGGCCCGGGGCCTCGAGCAGGATCTCGAGGCGAAACTTGTCCGAGACCACGATTCGCTCGTCGAGGCGCAGGGCGTGGGCCTCCTTGACCTGGGTCCCGTTCACCGTGGTGCCGTTCGTCGTGCGGTGCGCGACGAGGGCGAAGGTCCCGCCCCGGCGGCGGATCTCGACGTGCTTCCGCGAGACGATCGGGTTGTCGATCTGCACGTCGCAGCCCACCGCGCGCCCGATCACGACCACGTCCTGGTCGAAGCGGCGCTCGTTCAACTGCACGTCGCCCGTGTAGACCCGGACCTTGAACGCCCGCGGCGGGTCGTCGGCAGAGCCGGCCAGCCCCAGCTTGCCGTTGCTCTGCTTGAGCTCACGCCGCGCCGCGCTCTCGGAGAGCAGCACCTTGAGCACCTTCGACTCCGAGAGGTTGGGGGGCGCTTGTCCGGAGGCGATGGCGCTCTCCGACGCGGAGGGGCCGAGGACGTCGAGGCCCGAGCGCAGCCGGGCGAGGTCGAAGGCCGCGGCCTCGGCCGAGGGATAGCGCTCGTCGGGGTCGCGGGCGGTGAGCGCGCCGATCACCTTGGAGAGCCCGGGGTTCAGCTCGGGCTTGATCCCCCGGGGGTCGGGGAGGTCGGCGTTGATGTTCTGGGTGACGATCTCGAAGGCCTCTTCGCCCTTGAAGGGGTAGGACCCCGTCAGGAGGCGGTAGAGCGTGACCCCGAGCGCGAACAGGTCCGCGCGGGAGTCGAGGCAGCTCAGCCCCAGGGCCTGCTCGGGGGAGACGAACTCCGGGCCGCGCTCGAGGTAGGGCGAACCGAGCCCGCCGAGCCTGCGCGCGAGCCCGACCTCCGCCAGCTTCGGGACCCCGTCCTCCGCGAGCAAGACCTTCGCTGGGCTGACCTCTCCGTGCACCAGGTGCGCGCGCTCGAGGGAGCAGAGCGCGAGGCTCACGCCGTGGGCGAGGGCGACCGCCTCCTCCTCGTTGAGCGAGCCGACGCCTTGCAGGACCTTCTGCAGGTTCGGGCCCTTGACGTATTCGTAGGCCACGTAGTGCAGGCCCGTCTCGGGGCAGGTCCCCTGGTCGAGGGTCGAGACCACGTTGCGCTGGCGAATGTCCATGGCCGCGTGGGCCTCGTCGCGGAAGCGCTTGAGGTAATCGAGGTCGTCCCCTTCCTCCTCGTCGAGGACGCGGAGGGCGACGTAGCGCTTGAGGTTGGTCTGCCAGGCCTTGTAGAGGGTCGACCCCGACGTCGTTCCGTCGGAGAGGGTCCCCAGCACTTCGTAGCCCGTGATTTGCGGCGTCGGCACCTTCCGCTCCCTTGATCAAATCTACCGAACCGGGCCGCAAATGCCTACGGCTCTCGGGGGGGCTTGGGGTTGGCTGCTAATCTGGCGATCCAGCCCCGAGGACGCCCCCCGTGCAACCCTTGACCCTCGCCGCGTGCGACTTCCTCAGCTCCCCCGCCGCGCAGGCCGAGCTGGCTGGAGCGCGGCTGCCCGCCAAGAGCGAGGAGCTGGGCTTCCTCTCCCGCGCGCGCGCCCGCTTCGGGGCGGACGAGGCGGGATGGTTGCTCGATCAGCTCCAGCTGCGCGCGCGCGCGCGCGGGCGGATCCCCGACGCCGAGCGCCTGCTCTTCGACCCAGAGGCCTTGAGCATGCTGAGCTCTGCGCCGGTCGCGGCCTGGCGCGCCCTGCGGCTCAAGGGGCTCGCCGGTTCGTGCCTGGACCTGGGCGCCGGCGGCGGCGGGGATTGCATGGCGTTCGCGCGCGCTGGGCTCGCGGTTCAGGCCGTGGAGCGCGACCCGGTGCGCGCGCGCCTGCTCGAGCACAACCTCGAGCTGCTCGGGCTCGCTGACCGGGTGCGGGTGCTGGTCCTCGACTGGACGACCCGCGCCTGGAACGGCGAAGAGCTCGCGTTCGTCGACCCCGCGCGCCGGGTCGACGGCGCCCGGGTGCTGAGCCTGCACGACACGCTCCCGCCGCTGCAGACCGTGCTCGACCTCGCCCAGGAGGTCCCCGCGGTGCTGCTCAAGGCCGCGCCGGGCTTCGCGCTGCGCGAGCTCCCCGCGCAGGCGGGTCTGGAGTTCGTGTCCCTCGACGGAGAGCTCAAGGAGGCGCTCCTGACCTTCGGCAGGGCTCGCCGGAGCGGACCGCGGGCGGTGATCTTGCCCGCGGGCGCCGAGCTGGAGGGCGAGCCGCCCGCGGAGCCGACCCTCGGTCCGCCCGGCGAGTGGATCTACGAGCCCGACCCCGCGGTGATCCGCGCGGGGCTGGTGCGGCTGCTCGGCGCCCGGCTCGGCGCGCACCAGCTCGACGCGCAGACCGCCTACCTCAGCGGGCCCGCCGCCGCGGCGGCCCCCTTCGCGCGGGCCTGGCGGGTGGAGCGCTGGGGGCACTTCCTGCTCAAGGGCCTCAAGCGCTGGCTGCGTGAGGCCGACGTCGGGACCCTGGAGGTCAAGCGCCGCCGCTCACCGATCGAGCCCGCCACCCTGCTGCGCCAGCTCGGAAAGCTGCGCGGCGCGCGCAAGGCCACGGTGTTCCTGACGCCGGTCGAGGATCGGCCGAGCATGGTGCTGGCGTTCGCAGAGGAGGCCTGAGGCCGAGACCGAGACCGAGACCGAGACCGAGACCGAGACCGACGCCGAGACCGAGACCGAGACCGAGCCCGAGACCGAGGCCCGCGCCTGCGGCCCGTTGGGGGTGAGCCCGAGCAATTCACTTGCGAGGGCGAGGGGGCCTCGGAGAGGCCCCCTGAAGACACGTCGAGACCGAGACCGAGACCGACGCCGAGACCGAGACCGAGGCCCGCGCCTGCGGCCCGTTGGGGGTGAGCCCGAGCAATTCACTTGCGAGGGCGAGGGGGCCTCGGAGAGGCCCCCTGAAGACACGTCGAGACC
>JAGQRJ010000491.1 GCA_020425635.1 Planctomycetota bacterium
ATCGCGATCGCGAACCACCCCAACTTCAAGGGCCAGATCTCCGCCCAGGACCTGATCGACTCCGGCGTGGGCTTCTTCGAGGTCTACAACGCCTACCCCCACTCGAAGAACTTCGGCGGCGGCTCGCAGCCCTCGACCGAGGCCTTGTGGGACGAGGTGCTCTCCCGCGGCGCGCTGCTCTACGGCGTCGCCAGCGACGACGCGCACCACACCAAGACCTGGAACGCGGCGCTCAAGGAGCGCCTCGGGATCCGAGCCCCAGCGGGGGGGGGCTGGATCATGGTCCGCGCCCCCGAGCTGACCCCTGCGGCCCTCGCCGCGGCCCTGCGCGCCGGCGACTTCTACGCCAGCAGCGGCGTGCACCTCGCGTCCCTCGCCTACGACGCCGCGCGCGGCCTGAGCCTGAGCGTGGACCTCGACGCCACCGCGGCCGAGGTCGCCCACGACTACGTGCAGGCCCCGGCGCGCGCCTCGACGGACCCTGGGGGGATCACGATCGACTTCGTCACGCGCGGGGGGCGCGTGGCGAAGTCGGTCGCGGGTCCCTCGGCGCACGTGGCCCTAGAGGGGCTCGAGGGCTACGTGCGCGCCCGGGTGACCTACGTCGCCCACGGCAAGGCGTTCTACGCCTGGACCCAGCCGATCCGCCTCGACTGAGGTCCTCGGCGCCCTCCCAGGGGGCCGGGCTTTCGCCGTGGCTTGACGGGCGCGTCGGGCAGGCCTATCGTAATCTTGCGAACAGTGGCCTGCCCGCCACGCGCGCCCGGATTGCCCATGCCACGCCCTGCGACGCCGCCCGACACCGCGGACCCCGACCTGCGCCCGATCGAGGGTCGGGCGGCCGACGCCGAGCTGGCGGCCCTGGCCAAGGCCGTGGGGCACCCGGCGCGGGTCGCGATCTTGCGCCTGCTGACGCGGAAGAACGCCTGCGTGTGCGGGGAGATCGTGGACGAGCTGCCCCTGGCCCAGTCCACCGTGTCCCAGCACCTGAAGGTCCTCAAGGGCGCCGGGCTGATCCAGGGCGAGGTCGACGGACCCCGAATCTGCTACTGCATAGACCCCCGGGTCCTGCGGCGGCTCAAGGTCCTGGTGGCCGGCCTGTGAGCGATCCCAGCGCTCGGTCAAACGAATCGCATTTCGACGATCAGCGATCTAACCGTCCCCGAAGGAGGACCCTATGACCCAGCCGCAAGACGCCGAGGAGATCCGTCGGACCGTCCGCGACGGCTACGCGCAGGTCGCGCTCGCCCGCGGCGCCGAGGCCGGCGGCGGCGGAGGCTGCTGCAGCCCGACCAGCGGCTGCGGGACGCCGGCGAGCTCCCCCGAGGCCTTCGCGGCCCAGCTCGGCTACTCCCCGGAGGAGCTCGCCGCGCTGCCCGCGGGCGCGAACATGGGGCTCTCCTGCGGCAACCCCACCGCGATCGCCGCGCTCCGCCCGGGGCAGGTCGTGCTCGACCTCGGCAGCGGCGGCGGGTTCGACTGCTTCTTGGCCGGCCCCAAGGTGGGCGCCGCGGGTCGCGTGATCGGCGTCGACATGACGCCCGAAATGCTCTCCCTGGCCCGCGCCAACCTGGCGGGCTACGCCGAGCGCACGGGCCTCGACAACGTCGAATTCCGCCTGGGGGAGATCGAACACCTGCCCCTCGCCGACGCGAGCGTCGACGTGGTGCTCAGCAACTGCGTGATCAACCTCTCGACGAACAAGCCCCAGGTGTGGCGCGAGGTCGCGCGGGTGCTGCGGCCCGGGGGGCGCGTGGTCGTGTCCGACGTCGCCCTGCTGCGCCCGCTCCCCGAGGAGCTGCGGAGCATGGTCCAGGCGCTGATCGGCTGCGTGGCGGGGGCGGTGTTGCTCGACGACTACCGGCGCATGGTCGAGGCCGCGGGGCTGCGGCAGGTCGAGGTCGTGACCAAGCCGGAGTTCGTCGCGGCGGTCTCCGGCGGAGACGACCCGCTCTACGCGCCGATCCTGGCTCAGCTCCCCCGGGAGACCTCGATCGCCGACTACGTGACCAGCGTGACCGTGACCGCGCACAAGGCCGCCGACGGCGGCTGCTGCGCGGGTCACTGAACCGGGAGGGGGCACCATGAGCGAGGCGCCTGAGGCCCCCGCGTCCGCCGCGGCCGAGCCGAAGCGGTTGGGGTTGCTCGACCGCTACCTCACGCTGTGGATCTTCGTGGCCATGGCCCTCGGGGTCGGCCTGGGCACCTTCGTGCCGGCGGCCGCCGCGGCCCTGGGCGACCTGAAGCTCTCGCCCGAGAGCACCACGAGCCTGCCGATCGCCGCGGGGCTGATCCTCATGATGTTCCCGCCGCTGGCCAAGGTCCGCTACGAAGAGCTCCCCGACGTGCTCGAGAACGGGAAGGTCCTCGGGCTCTCGCTGCTCCAGAACTGGGTCCTGGGCCCGGTCCTCATGACCGCGCTCGCGATCGCCTGCTTCGGCTTCCTCGCGCCGGCGCTGTTCGGCGACGACCCCCGCTGGGGGCAGTACATGGTCGGCCTGATCATGATCGGGCTCGCGCGCTGTATCGCCATGGTGATCGTGTGGAACGAGCTCGCCGAGGGCGACACCGAGTACTGCGCGGGGCTCGTCGCCTTCAACAGCGTGTTCCAGATCCTGTTCTACAGCGTCTACGCCTGGGTGTTCGTCACCGCGATCCCGCCGCTCCTGGGGCTCGAGGGGAGCGCCGTCTCGATCACGGTGGGCGAGATCGCGTTGAGCGTAGGGATCTACCTGGGGATCCCCTTCGCGGCGGGGCTCCTCACCCGGACCGCCCTGGTGCGGGCCAAGGGGCGCGCTTGGTACGAGCGCGAGGTGATCCCCAGGATCTCGCCGCTGACGCTGGTGGCGCTGCTGTTCACGATCGTGGTCATGTTCGCGCTCCAGGGCGAGCAGATCGTCGCCCGACCCTGGGACGCGCTCCTGATCGCGGTTCCGCTGCTGGTCTACTTCGCGGGCATGTTCCTGCTCAGCTTCCTGCTCAGCTACAAGGCGGGCGCGGACTATGCGCAGTCGACGACCCTGAGCTTCACCGCGGCGAGCAACAACTTCGAGCTCGCGATCGCCGTGGCCGTGGGCGTGTTCGGGATCCAGTCTGGGGTCGCGTTCGCCGCCGTGATCGGGCCGCTCGTGGAGGTCCCGGTCATGATCGCGCTGGTCGGCGTGTCGCTGCGGCTCAGGGGCCGCTGGTGGCCAGGCGCGGCGCGCTCAGCGCTCTGAGTCCAGTGCGGCGTCGACGAGGGTCAGCGCGGCGAGAACTCCGCAGGTCGCCACGAGCTCGGCGAGCTCGGCGTCGCCGAGGCCCGCGCGGCGCAGCTGGACGAAGTCGTCCTCGGTCAAGGCCTGGGGGTCGGCCACCAGCCGGGCGCCGGCGCTGAGGATCAGGCGCGTGCGCTTGGGGAGCGAGGTCGCGCGCCCGAGACCCACGTCGTCGAGGAGCTTGGCCTCGAGCCCGCGGCGCAGGAGCGCGTCGCGCCAGAGGCTGACGAGGTCGGCGCGGCCCGCCGCGCTGGCGGTCGCGAGCGCGAGCAGCTCCTTGGTCGTGCGCGGGAGCGCGCCCTCGAACAGCACGCCGCGCCACACCCCCCACAGGGCCTGCCAGGCCTGGGGGGCCTGGTTGAGCACGCGCAGGCTGGCCGGGACCGCGCCCAGCTCGAGGCGCAGCTCGGCGAAGGCCTCGTCCTCGGGGGCGGTCGGCGGCGGGCGACCGCTCAGAGTCGGACCTTCTTGAGCAGCTTCTTGAACTGCTTGCGCAGGTCCTTGGTGCGCTCGCCGGCGGGGCCCTCGAGGGAGATCACGAACACCGTGAGGTCCTCCGGGCGGTAGACCACGGCCTCTTGCACGAGCCAGGGGTCGCCGGCGGCGTTCTTGCCCTCGACCTCGAGGATCGTGGCCAGCCGCTTGCCGACCTTCGCCGGCCCCCGCTTCTTGAGCTCGGCCTCGCTCAGGGCGCGCTGCAGGTGCTCGAGCTGGCCGTCGGCGAACAGGTCGCTCGTCGGGGGCTCACGGCGGTGGACGCCGTCGGGGAAGGCGCGGACGTAGATCGAGGCCTTGGCCGCGCCCCACCACAGCTGCGCCTTGAGCGTCTCGAAGCCCGAGGGGTCTTGCCCCTCGGCCCGCGCGCGCTCCTGGAGCACGTCGAGCTTGAGGAACACCCAGGAGTCGCTCGGCCGCTCGAGCAGGAAGGGCGGGCTCTCGCACTTGAACTCCTCGCGCTCGAGGTCGTAGGGAGGCTCCGAGTCGTCGGCCGCGGCCCCTCCGAGGCCGAGGCACGCCGCGAGGGCGAGGAGGGCGATTCGCTTCATGGGCCCAGTTTAGCGCGTGCCCTTGGCCCCCGCCTTAGCGCGAGTCTTCGGCCTCGGGCGCGGGCTTTTCAGGGGGCCTCTCCTGTTTTCAGGGGGCCTCTCCGAGGCCCCCTCGACCTCGCAGCTAAGCTGCTCGGTCTCACCCCCAACGGGCCGCAGGCGCTGGTCTCGGTCTCGGAGGCTTCGGAGTTGGCCAACTGGGGCGCGCTGCGCGGGTAGCGGCGGAGCGGGGGGCGGGGGTCTGCTCGGCGGTTGCAGGTGCCCTCAACAGTGCGCTAACGCCGTGCATTGGACAGGGGTTGGCACCTGCAAAGCCTCGCTGCAGACCCCCCACCCCCCGCTCCGCCTGGGTCTTCCCACCCTTTGAATCTGTCCCGAAGCAATCGACGGCCCTGGAGCGCCTCGGCCCTGCGAATCACGCGCGCCGCGTACTCAGGCCTCGCGGCCGCAGGACCGACGCGCTCGCGGACCTTCCGGCTTTGCGTGCCATGGCCGCTGTCACCCGTCGGCCGCGTGAAGGCCACTCAGCCGCACGACCCACGCAGGCCGCTCCGCGAATCTTCGGCGTCGGCGTCGGATTCGGCGTCGGAGCCGGATTCGGACTCGGCGTCGGTCTCGGATTCGGCGTCGGATTTGGACTCGGCGTCGGTCTCTGAGAGAGAGCGACGCGGGGGAGCGCGACGGCGGGCGGAGGCAAGCTCCGCCCCTACGGCTTGGTGGCCTGAGGTTTCAGGTTCGGCGTCGGTGTCGGCGTCGGCGTCGGTGTCGGCGTCGGGCTCGGCCTCGGGCTTGCAGGCGCCCTTGCGCATGCAAGCCGTAGATGCTATGGGGCCGCCGAGCGTCGGGGCTGGTGGAGACACTTGCCCCTGGGGCAGCCCTGGCTGACAGCGAGGTGTTCTCGCGGGTTGAGG
>JAGQRJ010000492.1 GCA_020425635.1 Planctomycetota bacterium
GCCATGGCCAGGGAAACACGATACCCTCAGCGCGTGAAAACGCCCCCTGCGCAGACCATGCCCCTCGTCGCCGCCGTCGACCTCGGGTCGAACAGCTTCCACATGGTGATCGCGCGAGTTCGCGGCAACGAGCTCCTGCTCCTCGACCGCCTGCGCGAGCGGGTGCAGCTCGCCGCGGGGCTGGGGAAGAAGGGCCAGCTCGACGAGGCCGCCCAGGCCCGCGCGGTCGCCGCGTTGGAGCGCTTCGGCGAGCGCCTGCGTGACGTCCCCTCCGTGCGCGCGGTCGGCACCAACACCTTGCGCAAGGCGAAGAACTCGCGCCAGTTCCTCACCGCGGCCTGCAAGGCCCTGGGCCACCCGATCGAGGTCGTGAGCGGCCGCGAGGAGGCCCGCCTGATCTACCTCGGCGTCGCCCACACCACCCCCGATCAGAGCGGGCGACGGCTGGTGGTCGACATCGGCGGAGGGAGCACCGAGTGCATCCTCGGCGAGCGCTTCGAGCCGCTGGTCGCCGAGAGCCTGCACATGGGCTGCGTGTCCTTCAGCCGGCGCTTCTTCCCCGACGGCGCGATCACCCGCGAGGGCTTCAAGCAGGCCGAGATCGCGGCGCAGCTCGAGCTGCAGACGATCCGTCGGCGCTTCCAGAGCTTTGGCTGGGACTCCGCGCTGGGCACCAGCGGGACGATCCTCGCGATCAAGGAGCTCGCCAACGAGGGCGGGGCGATCACCCGCTCGGCCCTGCGCAAGCTGCGCAAGTCGCTCGTTTCCGTGGGCAATACGACGGACCTGACCAAGCTGCCCGGGCTCTCGGCCGAGCGCGCCAACGTGCTCCCCGGGGGGCTGGCGATCTTGCTCGCCGTGTTCGAGAGCCTGGGGGTCGAGCGGCTGGGGACCTCCGACGGCGCCTTGCGCGAGGGCCTGCTCTACGACCTCCTCGGCCGCTTCCGCCACGAGGACGTGCGCGGGCGCACGATCAGCAACCTCGAGGAGCGCTACCACGTCGACCGCGAGCAGGCGGCGCGCGTCGAGCGCACCGCGCTGCGCCTGCTCGACGCGGTCGCCGCACCTTGGAAGCTCACCCGCCAACGCCACCGCCAACTCCTCGGCTGGTCGGCGCGCCTGCACGAGATCGGCATGACCGTCGCTTACAGCAGTTACCACAAGCACGGCGGCTACCTGCTCACGCACTCCGACCTCCCAGGCTTCTCGATCGACGAGCGCCGCACCCTCGCGACCCTCGTGCGGGCGCACCGGCGCAAGCTGACCCGGGACGCGTTTCAGGACGCGATCGGGCTCAGCGGCGAGCGCCTGCTCAGGCTGTGCTTGATCCTGCGACTCGCGGTCGTGCTCAACCGCGGACGCAGCCCGCGCACGGCGAAGCTCGACCTGAAGGCCAGCGCCACCAAGTCCGAGCTCGTGCTCAGCACCCCCCCTGGCTTCAGCGACACCCAGCCCCTGACCCTCGCCGACCTCGAGCGCGAGGCCGCGGTGTGGCGCGACGCGAAGTACAAGCTGCGCGTCGTCGACCGCCTGCCCGAGCCCAAGCCCACGCCAGGGGACGCTGCCAGCCCCGAGGCCTAGCAGTCGGTTGAGCGAGCTCACCCCTGCGTGCTGAGCGTTGCGGCCTAGGGCAGCCGCAGGGGCTGGTGGTCGCCGCTGAGCTGCTCGAGCAGGCTCCGCTGGGCCGAGTGCGTCTCCTCGCCCGCCTCGGGCTCGACGCGCGAGTAGCGCCCCTCGGCGTCGAGCTCCCAGGCCTGCGCGTTGTCCTCGAGGTAGGTCCACAGGCAGTCGTGCACGACCTGCGCCTTGAGCTCGGTCTCCTCGATCGGGAACGCGGTCTCGACCCGACGGAAGAAGTTGCGCGACATCCAGTCTGCGCTGGCGGCGTAGGTCAGCTCGCGCCCGCCCGCGTAGAAGTAATAGACGCGGCTGTGCTCGAGGAAGCGTCCGACGATCGAGCGCACGCGGATCGTCTCCGAGAGCCCGGGGACTCCCGGGCGCAGGCAGCAGATCCCGCGAATGATCAGCTCGATCCGGACCCCCGCCTGCGAGGCGCGGTAGAGCGCGCGAATGATGCTCGGCTCGGAGAGCGAGTTCATGCGGGCCACGATCCGCGCGGGCCGACCCGCCTGGGCCTCGCGGGCCTCGTGGTCGATCCACTCCAGGAGTCGCGCGTGGAGGGTGAAGGGCGCGTGCAGGATCCGCGCGAGCTGCGGCACGATCCCGAGCCCGGTGAGCTGCTGGAAGATCGCGTGGACGTCGGCCCCGACCTGGGGGTCGCAGGTCATGTAGCCGACGTCCGTGTAGCCCTTGGCCGTGCCTGCGTGGTAGTTCCCGGTGCCCATGTGCACGTAGCGCTTGAGCTCGTTGCCCTCGCGCCGCACGAGGAGCAGCATCTTGGAGTGGGTCTTGTAGCCCACCACGCCGTAGACCACGTTCGCGCCGGCCTCTTGCAGGCGCGTCGCGAGCTCGATGTTCGCGGCCTCGTCGAAGCGCGCGCGGAGCTCGACCACGACGGTGACCTCCTTGCCCCGCCGCGCCGCCTCCAGCAAGAGCTCCGAGACCGGCGACTTCTCGCCGATGCGATACACGGTCTGCTTGATCGCGAGCACGTCGGGGTCGTAGGCCGCCTGACGCATGAGCTCGAGCACGGGGGTGAAGCTCTGGTAAGGGTGGTGCAGGAGCACGTCGCCCTGGTTGATCACCTCGAACAGGTTCGGGTTCCCGGTGAGGCGCTTGGGCAGGCCAGGGACGAAGGGCGCGTACTTCAGGTCGCGGCGGTCGAGCTGGCCGCAGAGCGCGACCAGGCGGTGCAGGTTCACCGGGCCGTCGACCTGGTAAAGGTCGGCGGGGCCGAGCCCGAACTGCTCGAGCAAGAACTCGACCGTGTGCTCAGGGCAGTGGGCGGGGACCTCCAGGCGCACGGTGGCCCCGTAGTTGCGCTGGGGGAGCTCGCCCTTCAGCGCGTGGAGCAGGTCGTCGACCTCCTCCTCCTCGACCCACAGGTCGCTGTTGCGGGTCACGCGGAACTGGTAGCAGCCCGTGATCTTCATCCCCGGGAACAGCTTCCCTACGTGCGCGTGGATCACCGAACTCAGCAGCGCGAAGGCCTGCGGCTCGGGGCCCAAGCCCTCTGGCATGCCGATCAAGCGCGGCAACGAACGAGGCACGGGAACCACGGCGGTGCCGCTGTCTCGGCCGAAGGCGTCCTCTCCGCTGAGGCTGACGATGAAGTTGAGCCCCTTGTTGAGCACCGGCGGAAACGGGTGCGCCGGGTCGAGCCCGACCGGCGTCAGCACCGGGAGCACCTCGCGCTGGAAGTAGCCGCGGACCCAGTCGCGCTGGGCGTCGCTCCAGCGCTCGCGCCGGAGCACGACGATCCCCTCCTCGCCCAGCGCCGGGAAGATCACCTCGTTCAGCACGCGGTATTGCTCGTCGACGAGGGTGTGGGCCACCTCGCTGATCTGCTGCAGGGTCTCGTCGGGGCCGAGCCCGTCGGCGCCCGGCTTGGTGATCCCCAGCTCCTGCTGCTGCTTGAGCCCCGAGACGCGGATCTCGAAGAACTCGTCGAGGTTCGTCGAAGAGATACAGAGGAAGCGCAAGCGCTCGAGCAGCGGGGTGCGCTGGTCCTTGGCTTGCTCGAGCACGCGTCGGTTGAACTCGAGCAGGCTCAGCTCGCGGTTGTTGAAGTGGCTGGGGAGCGCCAGGTCGGGCTGTTCGTCGGGTTCGGGGCGACTGGTCAGGCGTGAGTCCGCGTTGGTCAACGACACAGGGGGGGGCTCCTCGGTAGCGCTCGGCGGACCGGAGCCGCGCCGCGAGATCGTGTCCCACCAGGATAGCCCGACCTTCGCGCGCAGGCAGCCTCTGCCGGCCGGTATGATCTCGGCATGACACGACCTTGGGTGATCTCCGGTGGCAGCGGGACGGTCGGACAGCACGTCGTCGCGGCCTTGCGCGAGGCAGGGACCCCCGTGCGCATCCTCAGCCGCAGCGCGCGGCCCGACGCC
>JAGQRJ010000493.1 GCA_020425635.1 Planctomycetota bacterium
CATGAGCGCGTCGAGCTCGGCGTGGGCGAGGAAGCCGCGGGTCAGGTCGCGGAGCTCGGCCAGCGGGTCGAGGGGCGCCTCAGGGTCTTGCTGGCCGCCCCCGGAGTTCAATCCTCGTCGGCTCCGAGCAGCTCGTCGAAGTCCATGCTGTCGAGCTGGTCCTGGAAGCTGCTGAAGTCGCTGAGCCCGAGGGGGTTCGCCTTCTTGCGCTTGGCCTCGTTCGCGATCGCGTTGGGGACCTGCGAGAGCACGACGTCGGAGACGAAGATCGGCGCGCCGCGCTTGACCGCGAGCACGATGCAGTCGGAGGGGCGTGCGTCGATCTTGACCTCGTTGGTCAGCCCCGCCCACTCGTCGCCGTTCTTGCAGCGCTGCTGGAGGGTCAAGGTGGCGCAGAACGTGCGGTCGACGATGTCCGAGATCACCACGTGTTTGATCTGGACCTCGAACCCGTCGAGCACGTATTCGAGCAGGTCGTGGGTCAGGGGCCGGTCGGCGTGCTCGCCCTTGAGCGCGCGGATCAGGGCCGCGCCTTCGTTGGTGCCGATGTGCATGACGAAGGCCTGCTCGTCGTTGCCCAGCACGACGGCGATCCCGTGCTCGGTCGGGACCACCTTGCGGACTTCGATTTCGTAGAGCTTCTCAGCCATGGCTTCCTCGTTTCGCATTGTAGCGGGCGGAGGCGATGTCCGCAGTCAACGGTACAGATCCCGGTAGCGATCGCGCTCGAAGGGGTCGGCGGCCCGGGTCGCGAGGGGGGCGAGGGAGAGCGAGACCGAGGCGCTGGTGTCGTTCTGCTGGGGGTCGTGGCTGATCGTGAACTCGAGGGCGAAGCGGTGGAAGGTGCGGATCACGCGCCCGCGGTGGTAGAGGAACTCGCTCTGCTGGACGTCGAACTGCTCCTCGAACTCGAGCGACCACGCGGGGGTCACCTGCCAGCGGGCCCCCCAGCTGACCGCGCGGCCTCCGCCGGCCCGCTCGCGGTAGGCGCCGCTGAGCTCGAGGGTCGCGTGGGGGCGCAGGAGCAGGGTCGTGTCGAGGCTCACCAGCGCGTTTTGGTTGACGTCGTGCTCGGCGCGGGCCCGCCCGGCGATCCAGGTGGTGAGGTTCAGCCGCAGGTCGTAGCGGATCGCCGACCAGCTACGCCCCACGTCGGCCCCGCGGTCGCGGGGGAAGTAGCGCGCCTCGACCGCGAGGTCGACGAGCTTGCGGCGCACGCCGCCCACGTCGGCGAGCAGCCGCGTGCGCGCGCGCAGCACCAGCGCGTCGGTCGGGAGCAGACCCTCGACGTCGGGGTCGAAGAGCAGCAGCTCGGCGGGGTCGCGGTTGAGCGCGAAGCGGTGCTCGCTGCCGACCTCCGGCAGCACCTCGTGTCGGAGCCCGGCCCAGGGGGTCTCGTAGCGCCGCCAAAAGGTGGTGGTCAGGGTCCAGCCGGCCTGGGCGCCGAAGCGCTCGATCGCGCGCTCGCCGCCGACGCGGTCGCTCCAGGCGCTCTCGCGCACGCCGCCGAAGCCGCGCAGCACCAAGGGCCCGAGGCTGTTCTTGTACTCGAGCTGCGCGAGCGCGTCGCCGCGCCCGGCGCGGTAGCTCGCGAGGCCGGTGGCGTCGTCGGGGCGGAAGCGCAGGTGCCCCGCCCGCAGCGCGAGGTCGAGGTAGACCCCCCCGAAGAAGGGGTCGGTGGCGAGGGGCGTCTTGATCCAGTCGAGCTGGACCTCGGGCAGGCGCTCGACCTGGGTCTGGAAGTCGTTGAGCCGGAAGCGGCCCAGGGTGCGGATCGCGAGGTCGTCGTTCCACCAGCGCAGGTTCGAGTAGCTCTCCTGGACCTTCTCGGTCTGGGCCACCGCGCGGTAGTACTCGAGGAGCACGCCGCGGTCGCTGACGCGCGAGACCTCGGAGTCGAGCTGCAGCGCCTCCGCGAGGCGCTCGCGCAGGAGCCCGCGCAGCCAAAAGCGCCCCTCGCGCGGGATCGCCGTGCCCACGCGGTCGGTGTCGGCGCGGTCGCGGATCCCGAAGCCGCGGGCGAAGCCCTCGCCGCGCGAGGCCCCGCTGGCGTCGCGGTGCGACCACTCGAAGCCCTGCTCGCCGCCGGTCCCGCGCTTCTCGTAGTATTCGACCCGGCTCGACCCGCGGAGGTCGACGGCGCCGAGCTGGCCGAGCTCGAGCGTGGTCAGCTCGGAGCGCACGCCGAAGATCGCGAAGGTCCCCAGGCGGCTCGAGTGCCCCCCGCGGACGGTGGGCAGGGGCCAGGTGGTGTTCCAGCGCAGGGGGATCGCGGCCGGCACCCGCACCCCGAGCACCGAGAGCGCGCTCCCGCGCACGCGCACGTCGCGGTCGAGCTGGGCCTCGCGGCTCAGGGCGTCGGAGCCGTCGGCGACGGGGGCCGGGGGCGGGCGCAAGGCGCGGGGGTAGAAGAACCCGTCGCCCTTGGGGCGGCGGGTGCGCGTCCAGAGCGCGCTCAGCCAATCGGCGCGCGAACCCTCCCTGCGACGGGTGAGCTCCACCGAGTCTGCGAGGAGGGCGAAGTGCGGTACCCCGTAGTCGCAGGCGGTGAGCGAGGCCTCGCGGGCCTCGACCCGCTCGGGCCCGTCGAAGTGGATCCGCCGCGCGCTGATCACGGGGGCGACCCCGCCGAGGAGCTTCCCCGGCGGCGGCTGGAGGCGGATCACCGCGTCCTCGGCGGTGCCCACCCCGGTCTCGACGTCGAGGTAGAGGCGCTGAGCCTCCAGCACCGCGCCCCCGCGGGGTCCGCCGTCGATCACGAGCCGCACCCACCCCTCGGCGTAGATCGCCTGGGGCCTGAGCGGGGTCTCGGCGTCCGGGCGCTCGTCGAGCTGGGCGAGCACGGCGATCCCCTCGGCGCGCAGGTCGTAGGTCCGGCGCTGGATCGCGCCCCCGCCCGGGGGCGGCCACTTCACGTCGCGCACGACGATCCGCGCGTCGTCGTGCGGCCCCGCCTGGAGCACCACGACCTCCTGGATCGCGCGGGGGCCGCGCATGGCGGTGGCGAGCCCGGCGAAGCCGCCCAGCCCGCCCGCCACGAAGAGCGGCCGCGGGCTGGCCACCGAGATCTGCTCGGCCTCGAGGTCGGCCTCCAGGCTGCGCTCCTGGGCGAAGGCCTGGGGGCAGAGCCAGAGCGCGAGGCCCAGCCCGATCCCCGTCGCCACCCGTCGCCGCTCGCGCATTGCTTCCCCGTGCGGGCAGACCTGCCCAGCCTGCAGTGTCCCGATCGGCTCGGACGAGTTGTCAGGGGTTGTAAAGCGCGTGGTAGAACCGCGGCATGCTCGTCGACAGCCACGGCCACGTCTCCACCAAACGCTTCGACGGCGACCGCGACGAGGTCCTCGCGCGCGCGCGCGCCGCTGGCCTGGTCGCCATGCTCGACGTGGGCTGCGACCTGCCCTCGAGCCGGGCTTCGCTGGCCCTCGCCGAGCGAGACCCGCTGGTGTGGGCCACGGTCGGCGTGCACCCCCACGAGGCGAAGGAGGTCCCCGCCGACTTCCTCGAGCAGCTGCGCGCGCTGGCCGCGCACCCGCGGGTCGTGGCGATCGGCGAAATGGGCCTCGACTTCTACTACGACCACTCGCCGCGCGACGAGCAGCGGCGCGTGTTCCGCGCCCAGCTCGAGCTGGCCCGCGAGCTCGACCTCCCGGCGGTGCTCCACGTGCGCGACGCCTACGGCGAGGCCGCCGAGATCGTGGACGAGGTCCCCGGGGTGCGCGGGGTCTCGCACTGCTTCACCGGGACCGCCGCCGAGGCCGAGCTCTACTGGCGCCGCGGGTTCGGTGTCTCCTTCACCGGGGTCGTGACCTTCAAGTCGGCGGAGCAGGTGCGCGAGGCGGCCAAAGGGGTGCCGCCCGAGCTGCTGCTGGTCGAGACCGACTGCCCGTTCATGGCGCCGGTGCCCCTGCGCGGCAAGCGCTGCGAGCCCGCGCACGTGGTCCACACCGCGCGCATGCTGGCCGAGGTCCGCGGCGAAGACCCCGACGTGCTCATGCGCCGCACGGCCGAGAACGCGCTGAGGATCTTCGGGATCTCGCTGCCCGCGTAGCGCCTGGCTCGTCGCTGGTCTTGCGCGGGGGCTGCTCGACCTGCCAGCCTGGGGCATGGACGAGAAACTTCAGCGACTCCAGCGCCTCGCCGCCGAAGGGGTCGCCCCCCGGCTCGAGCTCCTGCATGCGCTCCAGCGCGCGCGGCGTCCGCTGGGCGACGCCTGGACGGGCTCGCGGGTCCCGGTGGTGGTCGCGCTCGAGGACCCCGGGGAGGAGCTCCTCGAGCTCCTCGCCGCCTTCGACCCCGACCGGGTCGCGGCGCACCTGGAGCGCGAGGGGAGCGAGGCGCGCCTGGCCAAGCACGGCCACGCCGAGCTGCGCGTGCGCCGAGGTCTGGCTGGGTTCACCCTCGACCTCGCGGACCCCGCAGACTCCCCCGCCGGGCGCACGACGTGGTTCGGCGAGCCCTGGCGCTGGCGCGCGGACCACACCTACGTCAGCCAACTCGCGGTCGCGGGCGGAATCCTCGCGCGCGCGCTGAGCTCGGGGGTCCTGCAGGTCGGACCGGTGTACGGCGGGGTGAGCTGGGAGCGCCCGCTGACCGGGGTCGTGCGCGCGCTCGCGCTCCACAAGGGCGAGCTGCTCCTGGTCGACGATCGCCTGCGCCGCTTCGACCTGGAGACCGGCGCGCCGCGCAGCGAGCGCCCCCTGGGCGAGGAGCGGATCTCGCTGGCCCGCTGCTACCACGGCTGGGTCGCGGTCGTGAACGAGCGCTCGACCGTGACGGTCTACGACCCCCACGACCGCCTGTGCTGGTCGAACTACGTGGGGTATGGGTGGCGCTGCCTCGCCCTCGGGCCGCAGCAGCTCGCCCTGGCGGGGGTCGACCTCAAGGTGGTGGACCGCGAGACCGGGCTCGAGGTCGGCGCGATCGAGCGCAGCTCTCGCGTCACCGGGACCTGGGAGGACCCGGAGAGCACCATGGGCCTGGGGCGCGACGTGCGCGAGATCCGCGAATACGGGCCCTCCCTCGTCGGCGCAGCGTGGCGCGCCGGCGGACACCTCCTGGTGGCGGACGAGCTGGGCGGGCTCCGCGAGCACGTCGTCGGCCCCGACGGCAACCGCACGATCCGCACCCTGGAGGCGGTGCACCCTCTTGGCACGAAGCCCCCCCTGGTGGTCGGCGGGCCGGAGGACCGGGTCGCGCTGACGCCCGGCGACTGCGCCTCGACCCTCGCCTTCGGGGTCGGCCCCGGGCCGCGACCGGTCAAGCTCGAGGCGAAGGAGCGCGCCAACGCCAACGCAGCGATCTCGGCCCTCGCCGTCTCCGGCCGCTCGGTGTGGATCGCGCGCACCAACGGCTCCGTGGAGCACCACGAGCTGCCGGGCGTCGCGCTGCACCCGCCGAAGTAGGCGCTCCGGCGCCCGAGGCTCGGCTACTGCACGAGGAAGGCGCGGCGGTAGGCAGCGAGCTCCTCGGCGCTCGCCTCCTTGCCGGCTTCGAGCGCCCGATACACGACCAGCGGCTCGCGCTCGACCCGCTCGGCGAGGGTCGTGGCGTGCCCGATCAAGGCGTCGAGCTTGCCCTGGATCGCCCGCGAGAGCAGGCGCTGTAGGGCCGAGGTCACGCGGTGCAGCGCGCGGTTCTTGAGGCGGAACCACACCGTGCAGGCCACCTGCAGGCGCTGGGGGTCGTCCTCGCGCGGGGCGTAGCGCACCTCGATCACCCCCGTGCCGAGGACCCGCGGCACGAGGGGCAGGTCGAGGTGCCCGCGCGCGATCACCAGGTGCTCTCCGGTGCCGCGCGGCGGCGCCTCGCAGTTGGCGAAGGCGCCCGCGCGATCGTCGATCGAGAACTGCCCGGGGGCCTCGAGGTCTTCGATCCGGTAGTCGGCGACCTCCAACGCGCGCAGCGCCTTGGCGGCCAGCGGGAGCCGCCCGAGCAGGAAGCGGTAGGTCCGAGGCTTGCAACGCACGCCCTCGCGGCGAACCTCGCAGCGCACGGAGGGGTCGCGCTGGATCGGGGCGACATCGGCGGCCAGCTCGGGCGAGAGCTCCTGCGCGCTCGCCACCGCGAGCGCGAGCGCCGCCACCACCCCCAGGACCTCGCTGCGTTTCATGCCCTCAGTATCGCACCTCGCCGCACGAGACCCAGGAGGAGGTCTGCGCGGAGCCTTCGCTGGGCAGCAGCGAAGGGGGCGCGAAGCGCCCCTGCGCCCCCATAGACCGACACCCGCGCAGATCGCGCGGGTGCCGGGGTGAGTCTGAATCGAAAGGCGACCCGGAAGCCGTGCCGCCACCACCCTGGTGACGATTGAACACGGCCGCGCGCATGGTTGAGTCTCCGCGCCGCCTTCCGCCTCCCTACACGTCGCCCAGCGTGGCGAGGTTCCACCCGAAACGCGGGAGGCCGCTCGCGGCGCTAAGTCTCGACTGGCCAACGCGGTTCGCGCTCCACCGGGCACACCGGCCCTCCCCTGCGGAGCAATGCAGGCTAGACTCCAGGGGTGAACAAGACCGCCTGCGCGCACTGCGACGAGCCGCTCGGCAGCTCACGGATCGAGTGCCCCGGCTGCAAGACCGGCTACCACGTCGAGTGCATGGCGGAGATCCAGTCGTGCACCGCGCCGAGCTGCGAGGGGAACCTGAACCAGGTCCTCCGTCAGCGCTCGCTCTCGGTCCAGGGCGGGTCGGAGGGCTTCACCCTCGCCCAGCGTTCGCTGACCCTGGTGCTCGTCCTGGGTGGGCTGTTCGCGAGCTTCACGGTGGTCGAGAAGGTGACCCCTGCGCACGGGGTGCTGGTGATCGTGGTCGCCGTCGCGACCTTCACCGTGCTCAACCCCGAGCTCTGGGCCTGGTTCACCGGCGATCAGCACGAGACCTGAGGCGGCCGCGACGCGGCCCCTGGCTCAGCGCGTCTCGACGCCGTTCTCGCCGAGGGTGAGCTTCGGCGCGGGGAAGTCCTTGGGCTTGTGCAGCAAGTCGCCGACGGGATAGACCTGCAGGTAGTGCACGGACTTCCACTCCTCGCGGAGCACGACCATGAGCACGCCGTTGCGGTAGCCGTAGGCGAGGTCCTCGTGGAGCCCCTTGAGGAAGAGCTCGAGCGCGTTCACCAGCCGGATCTTCTGCACCTTGAGCGTGGCCTTGAGGTCCTCCTCCTCGAACAGCTTGCGGACCTTGGCGCTGATCACGAGGTTCACCCCGCTCAGCTCGCGCAGGTGATCGAGGGCGTCGAGGGGGTCTTCCTTGTCGAACTCGAGCGAGACGCGCCGACTCTGGAGCTGGGCGCGCACCTCGAGCGCGCGCTCCTTGTGCTCGGGGTCGCCGTAGTCGGTGAGGTCGAGCTGCTTCTTCTTCGAGCTGAGCAGCGCCTGCTCGATCAGCTCCTCGAGCTGATCCTCGTCGATCTCCTGAGCGACGACCGGCAGCGCACACACAGCGAGCAGCAACAGGCAGCGGAGCATGGCCCCTCCTCCCCCGAGTATACGAAGACGAGCGGCCTCGGTTCCGCAAATCTCGCGCGGCGGCGTTACCCTGTCTGCATGCACGCCCCGCTCCTGCGCGCCGCGCTCGCCCTCCCCGCGCTCGCCCTCCTCGGCTGCGGCGCCGTCGCGGTCGTCGACCGCGCCCCCAACGGCCAGGTGGTCTTGATCCGCAGCCCGCAGCCCGACGCCGAGGACCTGCGCGAGCTCCACGCGGACTATGGGGTCAAGACCGTGCTCAACCTGCGCGGCCGCGACCACGACGCCGACTGGTACCTCGAGGAGCAGATCGGGGTGCGCGAGATCGGGGCGACCTGGGTGCACTACCGCGTGAGCGGCCGCAGCGGCCCCACGCCCCACGACACCCAGGCCTTCCTCGACCTCGTGCGCGACCCCAACAACTGGCCGATCGTCATGCACTGCCAGGGCGGGATCCACCGCACCGGGGCCATGGTGGGGCTGTATCGAATCGCGATCCAGGGCTGGTCCAACGGCGCCGCGATCGAGGAGCTCGAGGACGACTGGTTCGACTGGACCCTCGAGGACCGCAGCGCGATCAAGGCCTGGCTGCGCAGCTACCGCCCCGACCGCGAGCCCGACGAGCAATCCGGCCCCCGGCCCGTGGACTCGAGCGGCGCCGAGGAGACCCTCGCGCCGGCAGACTGAAGCCCTGGCCCCAGGGCTCGCTCAGCGCTGCTCGACGCGCACCAGCTCGAGCGCCACCCCGTTCTCGCGCGCGTCGCGCACGATCCCAGGAAAGGTCGGCTGGTCGAGGAGGTCGACCGCGATCCAATGTTCGACCTCGCCGACTTTGCGCACGGTGTAGCGCAGGGTGACGCCCGGCACGTCGAGGGCCTGCGGGCCGCGCAGCTCGACGCCTCCGCCCTGGGCGCGACCCAGGTTCAGCTCGGCGGGGGTCCAGCGCTTCTCGCTCGCGGGCTCGACCATGGCGCGGCCCGGGAGGTGCGCGGTCTCGCGATACACGACGGCGTCGCCCTCGACCCGGACCACCTCCCACTCGGTCTCCGCGCCGCCCTGGCCGCGGAACACCCAGCGCTGGCCGGCGGCGACGTGCGCCAGGCGCGGCGAGGGGGCGAGCGGCGCGGGCGCTTCGTCGGGCTTCGCGGGCGGGGCGCCCTCGCTCAGCGAGGCGATCTCAGCCAGGGCGCGGCGGGCGCGCCGCGAGTAGTAGTTGTCGAAGCTGCGCTCGAGCTGCAGCACCTCGTTCCAGGCCTCGAGGGAGCGCGGCGAGCCTGGGCCCTCGTCGGCGGCTCGCGTGAACGCGTCGAGCACCTGCGCCCACTGCGCGAGCTCCTCCGCGAAGCCCTCTCGCAGCGGCGACCCCTCGGCGAGCTCGAGCAGCTGTCGCCCGAGCAGCAACGCGGAGTCTGCCTTGCCCTCGCGGTAGAGGTCCTGGCAGTGGGTCACCCCGTGCGCGAGGAGGTAGGCCAGGAGTTGCTCGGCCTCGGCGCGCTGAGGCGCCCCCGGGGGCACGTCGCGGAGCACTCGCCCCGCGCTCGGATACTCGAGCACCGCGCGCTGCAGCACGGCGGCGCGGGCCTCGCGGTAGGCCGCGTCGCTGGGCAGCCGGCGGAGCTCGG
>JAGQRJ010000494.1 GCA_020425635.1 Planctomycetota bacterium
TCCCGCCCCGGTCCCCCTCGAAGCCTGCGCCCGCGGCCCGTTGGGGGTGAGCCCGAGCAGCTTCGCTGCGAGGGCGAGGGGGCCTCGGCTAGACCCAACCAATGCCACAGGGCGCGGCCAAACTGCCGCGCCCTGTCTGCGTTGGTTTTGCTTCCTGCGTCCCGCCCCGGTCCCCCTCGAAGCCTGCGCCCGCGGCCCGTTGGGGGTGAGCCCGAGCAGCTTCGCTGCGAGGGCGAGGGGGCCTCGGAGAGGCCCCCTGGAAACTAGTCCAGGAGCACGATCTCGACGCGGCGGTTCTTGGCCTTGGCCTCCTTGGTCGAGCCCGAGACCAGAGGCATGAACGGTCCGTAGCCCCCGAAGGAGAGCCGGTCGCTCGAGACCCCGCCCTGCTCGAGGTAGTGCAGCACGGCCAGCGCGCGCTTCGAGCTGAGGTCCCAGTTGCTCTGGTGGCCCGAGCGCTTGATCGGGTTGTCGTCGGTGTGTCCGTCGATCCGGATCCGCTTGGCGGAATACTGCGGAGCGCTGAGCTCGGTCCGCACGCGGTCGAGGATCTGCTTGCCCTTGGTGCTGAGCGTCGCCTGCCCCGCGGGGAACATGACGCCCGTCTCCAGGATCAAGCCCTGGGTGGCCGGGTTGACCTGCAGCCCCATGACCTCGGTCGGCAGCAGGGTCGGGGTCGGCTCCTCGCGGGGGGCGGAGGCCGCCAGCGAGAGCGCGGTCTGCGACTCGTCGAGCTGTCCCTCGAGCCGCTGACGCAGACGCTCGGACTTCTCGAGGCGCGCGCGGTAGAGGTCGAGCTGCTTCTCCTGCTCCGAGGAGCGCAGGGTCAGCGACTGCTCACGGCGCTCCATTTCGCGCAGCTTGTTCTTGTTGTTGTTGACGTAGCTCTCTTGCTGGGCGAACCGACGCTCGAGCGCCTGGTATTCGCTGAGCGGGACGCAGCCCGACCCTCCATACAGCAGCGCAGCCAGTGCCAACGTCCCGATCTTCTTCATGCTAGTTCCTCTGCGGTTTGGGCCAGGTGCGGCGCACCAACACTTGACCTATCGGCCCCCCGCCTCGGGGACTGAACAGAGGAATTTGCCCCCGCTACCCGAGGAACTTCGACCAGCTCGCCGGGCGCTTGGCCGGCAAGAGGTCGACGAGGGCCGACCAGCGCGGACGCCGGGGCTCGCGCTCCAGGCGCATGCCGGCGTCGCGCAGCGACTTGTTGGCCTTCTTGGTGTTGCAGCGCACGCAGGCGAGCACGCAGTTCTCCCAGCTCGTCTCGCCCCCCCGCGAGCGCGGGACGACGTGGTCGATCGAGAGCTCCGCGCTGGTGGCGCGCCGGCCGCAGTATTGGCACGCGTAGCCGTCGCGGCGATAGAGGTTGCGCCGGCTGAAGGAGACCTCCAGTCGCGGCAGCCCGCTGTAGCGCACGAGCAGGAGCACCTCGGGGGTCTCGACGGCGACGTTCGGGGTCAGCACGAGCCGCTCACGCGGCAGCTGCGGGGCGCGCTCCTGGGAGCGGTCGAGCCACGCGTCGAGCCCGTAGACCTCGTAGGTCTCGGGGCAAATCGCGGCGGCGGTGTCGCGGCAGATCAGGACCAGCGCCTGGTGCACGGTCACCGTCGCCACCGCCGTCCAGTTGCGGTTCAAGACCAGGGCGTGCCGGCTCACGGGTGCACCACGCTCGCCACGAGGGGGTAGAGGGCCAGGACGTCTTCCCGCGCCAGCGAGCGCGGGGGGTAGTTGAGGTTGAGCGGCTGCAGCCGCAATCCGTTGGGGTCCATGAACAGCCGCCGAAAGGTCCCGCCCCCGTCGACGAGGGCGAAGACGAAGTCTTCGTGTCGCGCCGGCCGCTCGTAGCTGAACACGAGGGTCGACCCTGGAGGGAAGGACGGACCGCTCGGCGCTGTCATCTCGTCGTTCCGCCAGCTGACCGCGAAGGCCCGACCCCGAACCCCGGGCACCAGGACCCGCTCGAGCTCTTCCCCGACCAGGGCGCGGTCTTCCCCGAGCGCGTGGGGCAGCCCCCCGTCGGGGGCCTCGAGCAGAGGCACCCCCCGCCCGTCTCCACTCTCGGCCTCACGGAGCGCGGCCCGCAGCTCACGGATCTCCGCGCGCTGGGCGTCGAGGAGCTGCTCGGGGGTCAGCTTCAGGTTCTTGGCGAGGCGCAGCAGGGTGTCGCCGGTCACCAGGTCCGTCTTGCCGCTCTCGAGGTCCTGAAGAAAGGTCTTGCCCTTCGAGACCTGCTGCGCGAGCTCCTCGGCCGTGATGTGCTTCCGTCGGCGCTCGGAGCGGATCAACTTGCCCAAGGGCGTCGGCCACCCGCCGCGCCGCCCCCCGGCTCCGCCAACCTCGCCGAAGTCGCTGAAGAAGTGACTCGGGTGGACCTCGAGCGCGCGCGCGAGCTTCCCGAGCAAGGTCGCGTCCACGCGACGCTGCCCGCTCTCGAGCCGGCTCATTTGCGACGGGCTGAGGCCCACCCGCTCCGCGAGGTCCTTGGAGCTGAGGCTCAGCCGCTCGCGCAGGCGCTTGATCTCACCGCCGATCTGGCTCTTGACGCTCACTCCTGGGCGTCGCCTCCCACCCCACTCTGGCCCCGCGACGCGGCCTCCGCCAGGGCCCGAAAGCGCTCCCCCCGGGCTTTGAAGTTGGCGAACATGTCGTAGCTGGCCGTCCCGGGGGCGAGCAAGACCGTTCCGCCGGGCGGGCAGGCCTCGCGCGCCACCCGAAACGCCTCCTCGAAGGTCGCCGCTCGCAGGACGCGCCCCCCGGTCCCGGCCTCGCGCAGCCGAGCCTCGGCGGCCTCCGCGATCCGCTCGCCGATCTCCCCCAGGCACACCACCGCGGTGGCCTCGGCGGCGGCGACCCCCAGCGGCGCGTAGTCGACCCCCTTGTCCGAGCCGCCCGCGATCAAGACCGCTGGCGCGCCCACCGCGCGCAGCGAAGCGATCGCAGCGCTGGGGGTCGTGGCCGTCGAGTCGTTGACGTAGCGCACGCCCTGGCCGTCGACGGCGACGACCTCGAGCCGGTGCGCGAGCGGCGTGAAGCCGCGGGCTCCCGCGGCGACCTCCTCGGGGCTCGCGCCCAGCGCGCGGGCCAGGGCGACCCCCAGCAGGGCGTTGGCGAGGTTGTGCGCCCCGATCAAGCGCAACTCGTCGCGGGCGAACAGCCGCAAAGGGCGGCCGTCCTCAGCCGACCACCAGACCGCCCCGCCTTCGAGCCAGGCCACCACCCCCTCGCCAGGTCCCTCGGTCGAGACCCACTGCGCCGGGCGCTCGCCGAGCTGCGCCGCGACCTCAGCGTGCCCGGTGGGCGCGACCGCCACGCCGCCGAGGTCGAGCAGCGAGAGCTTCGCCCCGTAGTAGTCGGCCAGGCCGCCGTGCCAGTTGAGGTGCTCGGGCTCGAGGGAGGTGATCGCGACCGCGGCGGGAGCGGGGAAGCGGACCCCTTCGGCGCGCGCCTCGGCCAGGAGCTGGGCCATGAAGCTGCTGACCTCCAACACGACCTGCGCCCCCGGAGCGAGGCCGTCGACGACCTCGCTCAGGGCGTGCTCGTTGTTGCCCGCCACACAGCCCGCACCAAGCATGGCCCCGGCGAGGGTCGCGGTCGTGGTCTTGCCCTTGGAGCCGGTGACCATGACGTAGGGCACCCGCAGATCCTGGAGCGCCAACGCGACCTCGGAGGTCTGGGGCACCCCCGCCTCGCGGATCCGGCGGATCCAGCCCACGCTGGGCGGGATCGCGGGGTTGCGGACCACGAGGTCGGCCCCGAGCAGGTCGGCTTCGCGGTGCTCGCCCAGCACCCAGCGCACGTCGCAATCGGCGAGGGAGTCGACCGCCGCCTGCAGCTCGGCGCGCGGCTTGAGGTCGGTCACGGTCACGACCGCGCCCCGGGCGAGCAACCTGCGCACGACGGAGGCCCCGCCGCCGAAGCTTCCGAGCCCCCACACGGTCACCCGAGCGCCCGGCTCGAGCTGAATCTTGCCGTCACGGATCACGAGAGCCTCCCCTGAGGGCTACGCAGATTCACCGAAGCCCCTCGGCCTCGCGCGCGCGGGCCTCGAGCTCACTCGCCGCCGGCGGCGGTTCACGCGGGGCGAGCTCGAGCCTCACCGGGTGCTCGTCTTTGATCGTCCCCGGCCAGAGCACGTCGGGCGCGAGCCCGATCGGGAACACCTGCCACCAGGGCGCTTCGACCTCGACGAGGCGCCGCGCGGGGGTATGCCCGGCCAGGCGCGCCACGACCTCGCGGGTCCCGTAGTGCTCGAAGGGCACGCGCAGCCCCTCGGGCGACGCCACCCCCTGGTCCACGCCGTCGACGTAGACGCGCGCCCCCGGAGGGGTCGTCTGCACGACGAGCTCGCGCTCCACGCAGCCGCTGGCGCAGCCGAGCACCAGCAGCGAAGCGAACCAAAAGAAGCGGGCGTGAATGCTCACGCCCTCATGATACGGCTGGCTCTGCCGCCCAGGGCGCACGAGACACCCGTAGGCACGCAAGGCAGGACGGAGAGAGGGGGATTCGAACCCCCGGAGCGGGTTGATACCCACTCAACGGCTTAGCAAGCCGTCGCGATCGACCACTCTGCCATCTCTCCTGGCTGGACAGTCTACCACCCCGGCCGAGCCCCACCAGAGTAACCAGCACGAGACCTCGGAATCCCGCCCGGCCGCCAGAAAGGCCGCGCCCGCGGCCCTTTGGGGTGAGGAAAACGGAGAGTGAGGGATTTGAACCCCCGGTCCCGTGAGGGACGCCGGTTTTCAAAACCGGTGCATTCGACCGCTCTGCCAACTCTCCCGGTCGCCCCTAGCTTAACGCGCTCATGACCTTCTCGGTGACGTAGAGGGGAACTCCCGCCCGAACCGCCGCGGCGATCGCGTCGGACGGCCGGCTGTCGACGCGCAGCTCCTGCTCACCCTGACGCAGCACCAGCTTGGCGAAGAAGGTGTCGCCTTGCGGGTCGCGCTCCACCCCGTCGACCTCGACCCGCTCGAGGCTCGCCCCGAGCGCCTGGATCACGTCGAGCAAGAGCTTGTGCGTCAACGGGCGCTCGCTGCGCGCCTCCCCAAGCGCGCGCTGGATCGCGAGGGCTTCGAACATGCCGATCATGATCGCGACCTCGCGCGATCCCCCGACCTCACCGAGGCGCACCTGCTGCGCGAGCGACTGTTCGTCGACCACGAGGGCCGCGAGCTGAACGGGTACCATGGCTCTCCCTCGCAGGCCCAAAGCGTAACGCAAAGCGCGGCGGGCCACTTCACCGCGGCGGACGAAACCCGCTGGCATCCCCCCGGATGGCTTGATACTCTCTTCGCACGGCGGCGGTGGTGCCTCCTCCATTCCACTATTTGACTCGTTCTAGTGCGGTTTAGCGCCGTTTTCTCTCGCACTATGTACCGCGAGTAGAGGCCCCCCCTCCCGGGAAAGGATCTGCGTGTGTCACAAGCTGAGGCCATCGATCCCCAGTTCTCGACCCTGCTGGAGATCATTCAGCAGCGGACCAAGCGCCCGATCTACGAGACCTGGTTCAAGAACCTCGAGTTCGTCGAACTCGAAGAGGACGTGCTGAAGATCGGCACCCCCAACCAGTTCGTGAAGAAGTGGATCGAGGACTCCGAGCTGCTGCACACGCTGGCCGAGGCGATCGAAGAGGCCTACGAACGCAAGCTCACCCCCGAGCTCTTGATCACCCAACGCGAGCTCAGCGACCTCCCCGAGGGCGAAGCGGCCGAGCACGAAGAGGCCCCCGCCACCCCTGCCACCTCGTCGGTCGCCTCCCCCCTGACCCCCTCGCTGCCCAGCTCGGGCTACCTCGAGCACGACTCCACGATCCAGCTCAAGGACGACTACAAGTTCGAGACGTTCATCGTCGGACCCAACAACCGCCTGGCCCACGCCGCGGCGCTCGCGGTCGCAGAGTCCCCCGGTCGGACCTACAACCCGCTGTTCATTCACAGCGCGGTCGGCCTGGGTAAGACCCACCTGCTCCAGGGGATCTGCCACTCGCTGCTCGCCCGCGAGGGCAAGCCACGGGCCAAGATCCTCTACCTGGCCTGCGAAGACTTCGTCAACCGCTTCATCGAGGCGGTCAAGGACGGCGAGCTCGAGCAGTTTCGCTATAAGTACCGCAACGTCGACGTGCTCGTGATCGACGACATCCACTTCCTGGCCGACAAAGAGCGGATCCAGGAGGAGTTCTTTCACACCTTCAACACGCTCAACAACGCCCAGAAGCAGATCATTCTCAGCGCCGACTGCGCCCCGAGCGAGATCCCGACCCTCGAAGATCGCCTGGTCTCCCGCTTCAAATGGGGCCTCGTGGCCCGAATCGACCCGCCCGAGTTCGAGACCCGCGCGGCGATCGTCAAGAAGAAGGCCGAGGCCAAGGGCACCCGCCTGCCGGACGACGTGGTCAAGTTCATCGCGGCCCGGATCGACAGCAACATTCGCGAGGTCGAGGGCGCGATCAACCGCCTCGTGGGCACCGCCTCGCTCATGAACTGCGCGATCGACGTCCAGTTCGCTCAGCAAATCCTGGGCGATATGCTGGGCCAGGAGTCCAACCGCGTGTCCATGCAGGACATCTGCGACGTGGTCGTCGCGCGGCTGCAGGTCAAGCTCTCGGACATGCAGTCGAAGAAGCGGACCAAGAAGATCGCGCTCCCGCGCCAGATCTGCATGCTCTTGGCCCGCGAGCTCACCGACCTCACGCTCTCCGACATCGGCGCCCACTTCGGGGGCCGCGATCACACCACCGTGATCTACGCGATCGAGCGCATGGAAGAGCGCGTGCTCAAGGACCCCGAGTTCGCGCGCATGGTCGAAGAAATGCGACGGGAAGCCCGGCAACTCCGCGCGTCGCGCTGACGGGTGCTTCGCGACGCAAATCCTTGCGTTGAAGGCACTCAGGGCGCCTGCTGGCACTCGAAACATTCCAGATCCTCTCCCCAGCACGGTGTGCTTCCGCGCGTCGCGTCACCCCCTTCGCTCGACGTGAGTTGCGCGCGAATTCCCAGGGCTGAACAGGACTTGTTCACACCTGGCGCCACCGCCGAAGCAGCGCATGGTGCCTCCACGATCCCTGGACCCCCGCGCCCGCCTCGCCCGGAGGTGCCGCCCTCCGACCTGGCGTGCCTCTCGGGCGCGCTGAGACGCCGCGTGCTACGCGGAGCGCGCGTGCGCAGGCGAGGAGGCCTCGAGCAGGTTCAGGGGCGAAGCGGGCCCCTCCTCGCGAACGCGACGAAGGGCACCCCCACCCTCCTCGGCCCGGGCGATTCCCGCGCTCACCGCCAAGTCACAGACCGAGACCTCGCTCGGGCAGAGCTCGCTCCTTCCTCGCTTGTACCCAACCGTGACGGACGAGTTTTTCGTTCGCTGCAGACAACGTGTGAAGCAGCCCCCTCCGTTCTTTCCGTGAACGGTGGAGAAGTCCCTGATGCCTCCGTCGAACATCCGCCATCGCGTTTTCAGCCCGCCTGCATAAATGCGACGCGAGATGCGCAGCGCCGACGGCGGATTGTGGGCGAGCGTGGGCAGACGGTCGACTTCTCCGGACGCAGACGCCATCTTGTCCACCGCATTCGCGCCCCCAAGACTGGCGTAAGCAGCCTAGCCTACGGCCTCGCGCACTGGCTCGCGCCCAGTTACTCACGGAACTGCAAACCCTAGAGAAGAGAGAATAAGATGGTTTCTTCTTCGAGGGGTTGGAGAGGCGAGCCGGCTACAGCCCAAGCGGCACAAGGAACGCAGCGAGGTTTTCGCTTTCGACTGCGGGTCGCTTCTCGCTAGAATCCTGGCCATGGCGAGGGAGGCTCTCCTCGCTCCAGGCGGTGGATCACCGCTCGGCAGGAGCCTCGTCTGTCAGACGACTGTCCTAGGATGTCCGCTTCCCTTTGGAGGGTGCCATGGGTGCCGTTGCAGAAACCACGTGTCTGTCCTTGCGCGGCGACGCCACCGAGTTGGCGGAAGCGGTCGCGGTCGCTGCGACCGTCGCGCCCGCCAAGAGCCCGCGGCAAGTGCTGCAAAACCTCCTGCTCGAAGCGACCAACGGCGTGGTCCGGGTCACCGGGTCGGACCTCGACCTCTCGGTGCGGGTCGTGGTCGGCCAGGTCACGGTCGAGCGCGAAGGACGACTCCTGGTCAACGCCTCGCGGCTGCAGCAGATCTTGCGCGAGCTCGCCGGCGAGCAGGTCACGCTCGAGGCCGACGCGCGCCAGGGCTGCGTGATCACGAGCCCCGACAGCCGCTTCCACGTCATGGGCGAGGAGCCCGACGACTACCCGGAGATCGGCGACTGGAACGACCAGGGCAGCTTCAACCTCGCCGCTGGCGACCTGATTCGCATGATCCAACGCACGCACTTCGCGACGCACGCGGAGAAGACGCGCTACGCCATGAACGGGATCCTGATCGACCTTCGCGGGCAACGCCTGCGGCTCGTGGCGACCGACGGCAAGCGCATGGCGCTGTGCGAGCGGGCGCTGGAGAAGGAGCACCCCGAGCAGGTGTTCGTGGTCGTGCCGACCCAAGCCATGACCCTTCTGCAGCGGCTCATGGCGGGGGAAGACACCGTGGAGGTCCGCGTCGAGTCCTCGCGCGTCCACTTCCGCACCGCTCGCGCGGTGCTCTCCGCGCGCCTGATCGAAGGGCACTTCCCGCCCTACGAGGACGTCGTCCCCCCGGAGCAGGATCTGAAGGTCAGCGTCGGACGTGAGGCGTTCATTCATGCGCTGCGTCGCGCCGCGCTCCTGGGCACCAAGGACAGCCTCGCGGTTCGCTTCCGCTTCCACGACGAAGGCCTGGAGTTGACCTCGCGGATCCCCGAGATCGGCGAGACCCGCGTGAGCCTGCCCCTCGACTACCCGGGGGATCCCCTGGAGATCGGCTTCAACCCCCAATACTTCGTGGACATGCTGCGCGTCGTGGATTGGGCCGAGGCCACCGTCGAGTTGAAGGACCCGCAGAGCGCGGCGGTGCTCCGTGAGCGGCGCGACGACGGCTCGTATCTGTATCTGGTCATGCCGCTTAGCCTCGACTAGCGCGCGCCTCGACCTCGCCCCCGGCCTCGAACGAAAAAGTCTCCACCGCTTCTCCACGCTCCTGGCGTGGGCAAGCAGGTCTTCCTGGAATAGGACTTATGGCAGATCGACCGCCTGCTCCTTCAGGTTCTCCACAGCGCTTGCGGCGCACCCAGGCGGCCCCGGTGGCGGAGCTGATCGCGGGAGTCGTTCGCCAGGCAGGGGTTGGAGAGAACACCCCCCTCGCCAAAGTGCGCAGGGCGTGGCCCCGGGTGGTGGGCCGCAGCCTGGCCGAGGGAGCTCGGGTGCTGCGCTTGGAGAAGGGGACGATCGTGGTCGAGGTCGACTCGGCCGCCCTCGGTCAGGAACTGGCCGTCTACCACAAGGCGCGGATCCTCAAGTGCCTCCAGGAGGAGACCGGAGTTCGCCTGGGCGAGCTCCGCTGCCGGCAGGCGGGCCGGGCCTGAGCCCGATCCGGCCGAGATACCAGGCCGCTTTGGGGGCCTCTGCCGGTCCAAAATCGCGCGCGATATTGTCCGGCTAAGGCTCCGGAAAGTGGGTCCCGTACGGTATCCTATGGGAAACCTAAACGCCTTTTATGGCAAGAGGTTGCGTTTATGACGGCGACTCGTGCGGACTACACCCAAGACAGCATTCAAGCCCACCAGGGTTTGGCTCACGTGCGCATGCGACCGGCCATGTACATCGGCGACGTCTACGAGCGCGGCTTGCACCACCTCGTCTACGAAGTCGTCGACAACTCGGTCGACGAAGCCATGGCGGGCTTCTGCACGCGGATCGACGTCACGATCCACGAAGACGGCTCGCTGACCGTGCTCGACGACGGGCGCGGGATCCCCGTAGGGATTCACAAGGACCTCGGGATCCCCGCCGTCGAGGCTTGCCTCACGGAGTTGGGCGTCGGCGGAAAGTTCGACAAGGGCTCGTATCAGGTCTCCGGCGGCCTGCACGGCGTCGGCGTGGCGTGCGTGAACGCGCTCTCGGAGTGGCTCGAGGTCGAGGTCTACCGCGAGGGCAAGATCCACGCGCTGCGCTTCGCCCGCGGGGCGACGACGAAGCCGCTCGAGGTCCTCGGCAAGAGCGACCGCCGCGGCACCAAGATCACCTTCCTCCCGGACAACACGATCTTCAAGAAGTCGATCGAGTTCAGCTTCGAGGTGCTCTCCAAGCGCCTGCGCGAGCTCGCCTACCTCAACAAGGGCCTGCAGGTCACGCTGCGTGACGAGCGCCCCGACGAAGACCGCTACGAGGAGTACTGCTTTCCCAACGGGATCGTGGACTTCGTCAACGAGCTCTCGACCAGCGACCAGGTGCTGCTCGACAAGCCGGTCTACTTCACCGGCAGCGCCGAGAGCGGCGAGTCGGGCGGGCGCGTCGAGTGCGAGGTCGCGATCCAATACAACGACACCTACAGCGCGACCCTCGTGAGCTACGCGAACAACATCGCGACGATCGAGGGCGGCACGCACCTCACGGGCTTCCGCACGGCGCTCACGACCACGCTCAACAACTGGCTCAAGGAGAACGAGAGCCAGATCAAGACCAAGAAGAGCAAGGACAGCGACACGCGCCCCAGCGGAGACGACTACCGCGAGGGCTTGATCGCGGTGGTCTCGGTGAAGATCCCCGAGCCGCAGTTCGAGGGGCAGACCAAGACCAAGCTCGGCAACTCCGACGTCGCGGGGATCGTGCAGAGCGTGGTCGGCGAATACCTCAAGGCCTGGGCCGAGCAGAACCCGAGCCAGACCAAGAAGATCGTGCAGAAGGCCATGCGCGCTCGCGAGGCGCGGATCGCGGCGAAGAAGGCCAAGGAGCTCGTCCGCAAGACCAAGGACGCGCTACGCGGCGGCGGGATCGCCAAGCTCAAGGACGCCAACTCGAACAAGGCGGAGGAGTGCGAGATCTTCCTGGTCGAGGGTGATTCGGCCGGTGGCACCGCCGTCACCGCGCGCAATCCCCAGACCCAGGCGATCCTCCCCCTGCGCGGCAAGATCCTCAACGTGTGGAAGGCCACCCACGAGCGCATGCTGGGTCACAACGAAATCTCGGTGATCATTCGCGCCCTGGGCACGGGGATCCTCGACGACTTCGACATCACCAAGCTCAACTATCACAAGATCATCATCATGTGCGACGCCGACGTCGACGGCAGCCACATTCGCACCTTGATCCTGACCTTCCTGTTCCGGCAAATGCCCGAGCTGATCCAGCACGGCTACGTCTACGTGGCGCAGCCCCCGCTCTACAAGATCAAGCGCGGCGAGCGCGAGGAATACCTCCTGACCCACGAGCGCTTCGAGGCGCGGACCCTCGAGCAGGGTCTCGAGGGCTCGACCCTCGTGCGCAACGCAGACGAGGCGGAGTTCTCCGGCGAGACCCTCGCGCGGATCGTGGTGCTCCTCGACCGCATGAACCGCCTGGCCAACGAGGTCGAGAAGAAGCAGGTGCCCTTCCGCAAATACCTCGCGCGCCGCAAGGACGGCAAGCTGCCCTACGCGCGCGTGGTCTACCCCGCGACGAAGAAGGCGCCCGCGATCTACACCGAGGAAGACCTCGACCAGCACCTGAAGATCGCGCGCGAGGACAACCTGAAGGTGTGGTCCTCGACCGACCCGCTCGAGGAGCGGGAAGGGGCCGACGTCGAGGTCGTGCGCTTCACCAACAAGCACAAGCTCGAGAAGGTGCTCGACGAGCTCGAGCAGCTCGGCTTCGGGCTCGAGGACTACTTCGCGCCTCAGGCGAGCGACGAGTGGGAGCGCGAGAAGCTGGCCGTGGCGCCCTATGTGCTCAAGGACAAGAAGCACGAAGAGGAGGTCCGCGGCCTGTGCGCCCTCCCTGGCGCCGTGCGCGACCTCGGCCAGCGCGGCGTGCGCGTCCAGCGCTACAAGGGCCTGGGCGAAATGGACGACGACGAGCTGCGCGAGACGACCATGGACCCCGACACCCGCCAGCTCTTGCGGGTCAACCTCGACGACCTGTCGGCGGCGAACTCGATCTTCAGCACGCTCATGGGCAGCAACGTCGAGCAGCGGCGAGAGTTCATTGAGAAGCACTCCCACGAGGTCCAGAGCGTCGACGCCTGAGCCCTGGAGGCGCGGGCGCTGAGCCTGCGCTAGCCTGAGAGCGTGCAGATCGGACGCTATCGCCTGCAGGGAGAGATCGCCCGCGGGGGCATGGGTGTGGTCTATCGGGCCGCGGGCCCCGACGGTCGCCCGGTGGCGATCAAGGCCCTCGGCGTAGGGGGCGCGGCGCCGCACGGCGCTGCGCTGCGCTTCCAGCAGGAGGCGCGCGCCCTCACGCGCCTTAGGCACCCCAACGTCGTCTCGATCCTCGAGGCGCACACGCGGCGTGTGCGGGCAATGCTCCCCGCCTCCGGGGAGTAGGCTGCGCCGGTGCGGATCGCGGGCTACCAGGTCGACGGGGAGCTGGGCCGGGGGGCCATGGGGGTGGTCTACCGCGGCCACCCGGACGCGGGCGGCCCCCCGGTGGCGATCAAGGTCCTCGAAGCGCCCCTCGAGGCGCCACGCGCTGCGGCGCGCTTCCTGCGCGAAGCCGAGGCCCTGGCCACCTTGCGCCACCCCAACGTGGCCCGCTACGCCGGGAGCGGCGTCGAGCCGGAGCTCGGCGCCTGGCTGGCGCTGGAGCTGGTGCACGGGGAGAGCCTGCAGGATCGGCTCCAGCGTCGGGGGCCGCTGGCGCCGCGGGAGGCCCTGCGCCTCGTCGGGCAGCTGGCGCTGGGCCTCGCCCACGCGCACGCGCAGGGGATCGTGCACCGGGACGTGAAGCCCGACAACGTGGTGGTCCGTGAGGACGGGACGCCCGTGCTCGTCGACTTCGGGCTCGCGCTCGACCTCGAGTCCGGGCACACCCGCCTCACCCAGCAAGGGGCCTTCCTCGGCACCCCGGGCTTCTGGTCGCCGGAGCAAGCGCGCGGAGACCTCGCGCGCGTGGGCCCTCCGGCGGACGTCTACAGCCTGGGAGCGACGCTCTACGCGTTGCTCAGCGGGCGGCCCCCGGTGCGCGGCAGCACCTTGACCGACTTCGTCGACGCGCGCGCCTTCGAGTCCGTCGAGCCCCTCGAGCCTCCGGGCGACCTCGGCGAGGAGGCCGCGGCGCTCAGCCTCGCGTGCCTGGCGGTGGAGGTCGAGGCGCGGCCCTCCATGCAGGAGCTCGCGGCGCGCGCGCAGGCGTTGCTCGAGCGCGATCCGCTGGACGAGGTCCCGGTCGGGCGGCGCCCGGGGCTCGCGACCCTCGCCGGGATCCTGGGGGTGATCGCCTGCGCGGCGCTGCTCGCGGCCGTGGGCGTGTACCGTCTGCGGGCGAGCGCAGCGCGGGTGGACCCCCTCGAGCGCGCGCTCGCCGCCCGCGAGGCTGGCGACTGGGCGCAGGTCGTGTCGGCGTGCTCCGAGGCGCTGCGCGCCTCGCCTCAGGAGGTCCGCGCCTGGCGGCTGCGGGGGCAAGCGCGGGTGGAGCGAGGGGAGCCCCGCGAGGCCGTGGAAGACCTGACCCGCGGCCTGGAGCTCCAGCCGGAGGACGCGCGGGCCCTCGCCTGGCGCGCGCGCGCCAAGCGCGAGCTCGAGCTCTGGGAGTCGTCCCTCGCCGACGCCGAGCGCGCGCTGGCCCTCGGCGAGGAGGGCGCGGAGGTCCACCTCACGGCCGGGATCGCCGCCCACTGGCTTCGCGAGCGGACCCGCGCCCTCGTGCACCTCGACCGCGCGGCGACCGCGAACGCAGACGACCCGCTCACCTGGGGCTATCGCGGCGTGACCCTCTGGCTGGAAGATCGCCCGCAGGAGGCCCTCGCGGACCTCGACGAAGCGTTGCGGCTCGACCCCGGCTATCGCGTCGCGCGCGTGACCCGCGCGCAGGTGCGGGCCGAGCTGGGCGACACCCAGGGGGCGCTCGACGACCTCGGGGAGGGGCTCGCGCGCGACCCCACGAACCGGCGCTGCCTCGAGGTGCGCGGGGGGCTGCTCAGCGACCTCGAGCGCCACGCCGAAGCCAAGGCGGATTACGAGCGCCTCGCCGCCCTCGCGCCCGAGGACGCGTGGCCCTGGCGACAGCTGACCCACGCCCGCGCGAGCTTGGGCGATTTCCCGGGGGCCTACGAGGCCGGCAAGCGCGCCCTCGAGTTGGACCCGAAGAGCGGGCCGGCGTGGACGAACTTCGGCTACGCCTGCAAAGGGCTGGGGGAGCTCTCGGAGGCGATCGAGGCCTTTCGTCGCGCGCTCGAGTATGCGCCGGAATACACCGGCGCTTGGGCCGAGCTGGGAGAGCTCTACCTGCACGAAGAGCGCTACGCCGAGGCGATCGAGGCCTACGGGCGCGCGCTCGAGGCCTTTCCCGAGCGCTCGGACCTGTTCAACGGGCGGGCCTTGGCGCGGACCTCCTCGGGCGATCACGCGGGGGCCGAGGAGGACGCCGACCGCGCGCTCGCGCTCGCGCCCAGCGTCGCCAGCTATTGGCTGACGCGGGCCATGGCGCGGACCAAGCTCGGGCGCACCGCCGACGCGCTCAGCGACTACGAGGCCTACCTCTCGCGCAACCCGGCAGACCCTGTCGGCTGGGCGGCGCAGGCCGAGGCCCTCGAGCTGCAGGGCGACCTGGTCGCGGCGCTGCGCTCGTGCGAGGAGGCCATGGTGCGCGCGGCCAAGCTCCCCGTTCCGGTCCCCGCCTGGTGGGCGGGGGGGGTCTCGACGCAGCGCGTGCGGCTCCTCTACGGCCTGGGCGAAGACGCCGCGGTGGTCGTCGAGTCGGCGCGCCTGCTCGAGGCCGCGGAGCACCACCCAGAGCTGCTCTACCTCCAGGCGCGCTCCCTCGCCCGGCTCGGCCGCCTCGAGGACGCGATCCGGGTCGCGGAGCACGCCTCCGACTGGGAGCGCGACCCCGCGGCGCAGCGCGAGGTCCAGGCCAGCCTCGCCGAGTGGCGCGCGGCGCAGGCCCGCGCGACGGGGCGCTGACCCGCCCGAGGCGAGGCGCTATCCTCGGGGGGTGAGCCCGAACTCCGAGCCCTTCCTGCGCGCGGTCGCCGAGCTGGTCGAGGACGCGACCGTGCTCGAGGCCGTCGAGGGCGGTCTGGCCGCGGGCAAGGAGCTCACCTGGGCGGCGCACGAGCTGATCAAGCGCAGCGCCTTGACGCCGGCTCAGGCGGCCGCGCTGGTCCGCGAGTTCGACGCGCTCGAGGGCGAGACGCAGCCTCCTCGCGTCACAGGGCGCGATCCGACGGTCGACCTCGGCTCCGACGTCGCGCCGGAGGAGGGCGCAGCGACGCCCGTCGGGCAAGGCGAGACCGTCGAGCGCGATCCCCGGGTGCAGCCCCCTGGGTCCAGGCGCATGGCCAAGGCGCGCACCTCCCGGCGCAGCCGCGTCGAGACGGCGTCGCTGGTGCGGCGACGCGCCCTGTCCCTGGGCGACGTGCTCGGCGAGCGCTTTCGGCTCGAGGAGGAGATCGGCCACGGCGCGCAAGGGGTGGTGTTCCGCGCCTTCGACGCGCGGCTCGAGCGCGACGTGGCGATCAAGGTGCTGCGCACCGACGCCCCGGGGGCTGCGCGCGAGCGCTTCGTGCGCGAGGCCCAGGCGCTGTCGACGATCCAGCACCGCGGGATCGTGACCGTGTTCGACGCGGGGCAAGAGGGCGGTGCGCTCTACTTCGCCATGGAGCTCGTCAGCGGGCGCAGCCTGCAGTCGTTGATCGACGCCGAGGGGCCGCTGCCGAAGGAGCGCCTGATACCGATCCTCGAGCGGGCGGCGGGCGCGATCCACTACGCCCACGACCAGGGCCTCGTGCACCGCGACCTGAAGCCAGGGAACCTCCTGCTCGACGAAGACGACGTCCCGCGGATCGTGGACTTTGGCTTGGTGGCGCTGACCGAGGGCACGCGCCTGACCGTGACCCGGGGCGTGGTGGGGACCCCGGTCTACATGGCCCCGGAGCAGGCCGAAGGGGGGCGGGTCACCCGCCGGGCCGACGTCTACAGCCTGGGGGCGATCCTCTACGAGGGCCTGACCGGGGAGGCGCCCTTCAGCGGGGCGACCCCCATGGAGATCTTCCGCCAGGTGGTTCAAGACGACCCGCCTCCCCTGCGGGCGCGCTGCCCCGACGCGTCACCCGCGCTCGAGGCCGTGTGCCGGCGGGCCATGGCCAAGGACCCTCGCGCCCGCTACCCGACCGCGATCGCCTTCGCGCGCGACCTGCGCTTTGCGCTCGAGGGCGACCACGTCGCCGCGCCGGGGCTCGGGGTGTGGGCGGTGCAGACCCTGGACCGCTGGCAGCGCCGACGCCCGGTGCTCCTCGGCGCCCTGCTCGGCCTGGGCGTCGGGGCGATCGGCGGCGGCGCCGTCGTGGGAGCGTTCCTGTGGCGGGTCGAGCCCTATCGAGTCCAGGCCCCGTCGCGCGCGCCCCGGGTCCCCGACCCCGCGCGCGCGGCCAACCGAGCGCGGCTGCTCGACCTCGCGCGCCAGGAGCGCTTCCGCGGTGAGCCCGAAGCGGCCTTCGACTGGCTGGGGTTCCTCACCGCGGACGCCACCGCCCGCGAGCCCGAGGCGCGCCGGGACCTGATCGCGGCCCACGCGCACGAGGCTCTGGCCTGGCTCGAGCTGGGCGAAGTCCAGCAAGCCCGCGAGGCCCTCGCCCGGGGCACCCTCCTCGGCGAGGGCGGCGAGCCGCCCGCGGTGTTTCACGCCGCTCACGCCGCGCTGGCCCTCGCTCAGCGTCAGTTCGCGGACGCGGCGAGGCACGCCGCGGCGGGGCTCGCCGCGGACCCGCGCGACCCCGACGCGCTCCTCGCGCTCGCCCTCGACCGGGAGGCGCTCCCGACCCGCGACACCCAGGCGGTGATCCAGCTCGAGCGGATCTACCCCGACGCGGTGTGGGTCCGCTATGCCCGGCTGGTGCTCCTCGCGGGCGGGGACCCCAGCGCCACCCAGGCGCGCGCTCAGGAGGTCCTGGCCCTCGCCCCGCACCCGGAGCAGTTCCCCCTCGCTCAGGCCCTGGCCGAGTCCGACCCCGGGGTGCGCGCCGACATGCTCGAGGTCGCCGCCCAGCACCCGCGGGTCGATCCCCGCCCGCTCGCTCGCTTGCGTTAGGTCCGCGTCCAGGTCTGGCCTTCGGGGGTGTCGCGCACCTGCACGCCGCGGGCGAGGAGCTCGTCGCGCAGGCGGTCGCTCTCGGCCCACTGCTTGGCCGCGCGGGCCGCCGCGCGCCCGTCGAACAGCGCCTGCTCCTCGGCGCTGAGCGCCTCGGCGGCCGGGAAGCTCACGCCCAGCACGGACTGGATCGTGTCCAGGACCTCGCTCGCGCGCGCGACCTCGGCGGCGCTCGCCGCGCCCTGCTCGAGGGCGCGGTTGCTGGCCGCGATCAGCTCGAAGGCGGCGCCGATCGCGCCCGCGGTGTTGAGGTCGTCGTCCATGGAGGCCGTGAAGCGCTCTGCGGCGGCGTCCGCGGCCCCGCCGAGCTCGCCGCGCGCGTCGCCGCGGGCGGTGGCTTCGGTCAGGCGGTGTCGGGCCTCGGCCCACCGGGCGAGGGCAGTCTTGGCCTCTTGCAGGCCTCCCCAGCTGAACGCGAGCGGCGCGCGGTAGTGCGCGCGCAGGAGGAAGAAGCGCACGACCTCGCCGCCGAAGCCGCGGGCGAAGATCTCCCGCACGCGGGGCACGTTGCCCAGGGACTTCGAGCCCTTGAACTGCAGCGCGCCGTCGGGGTCGACCAGCACGTAGACGTTCTGCGCGGCGAGCTCGTCGAGCAGGCGCTGCTTGCGCTCGGCGTCGGCTTGCTTGACCGCGAGCTCGAGCTGCGCGACGAGCTGCTGCTGCTCGGCCGTGAGCGGGGTCTCTTCCTTGGCCACGTTGAGGTAGGCGTTGTGCAGCCAGTAGCGCGCGTAGGGCTCGCCGCTGGCGCCTTCGCTCTGCGCGATCTCGTTCTCGTGGTGGGGGAAGGTCAGGTCTTCGCCGCCGGCGTGAATGTCGAAGGAGGTGCCGAGGAACGACTGGCTCATGGCCGAGCACTCGATATGCCAGCCGGGGCGGCCCTTGCCCCAGGGCGAGTCCCAGGCGGGCTCGTCGGGCAGCTTCTGCGCCTTCCACAGCGCGAAGTCGGCTGGGTGCTCCTTGCGCGTCTCGTGGGCGGCCTCGGTGCGGCCCGAGGCGCCGAGGCGCAGGTCTTCGAGCTTCTTGCCCGAGAGCTTGCCGTAGCCGGCGAACTGGGCGACGCGGTAGTAGACGTCGCCGTCCTGGGTGTAGGTCAGCCCGCGCTGCTCGAGGGTCTGGATCAGGGCGATGATCTGCTGCACGTGGCCGGTGGCGGTGGGTTGGTGGGTCGCCGGGCGAACTCCCAGCGCCGCGACGTCTTCCCGGTAGGCCTGGCTGAAGCGCTCGGCGACCGCCTCCGAGGTGGTGCCTTCGTCGCGCGCGCGGTTGATGATCTTGTCGTCGATGTCGGTGATGTTCTGCACGAAGGTCACCGCGTAGCCCAGGTGCTCGAGGTAGCGGCGGAGCACGTCGAACACCACGAAGGGGCGCGCGTTGCCTACGTGGAAGTAGTCGTAGACCGTGGGGCCGCACACGTAGACGCCGACCTGGCCGGCGACGCGCGGCTCGAAGGGCTCCAGGGCTCGGGTCAGGGTGTTGCGCAGCTTGAGGGTCATGGTGCGTGGACTCGCAGGGGGCAGAGGCGCT
Source organism: Planctomycetota bacterium (assembly GCA_020425635.1). Lineage (GTDB taxonomy): Bacteria > Planctomycetota > J058 > J058 > J058 > JAGQRJ01. The sequence continues at coordinate 18,693 of JAGQRJ010000494.1, forward strand.
GTCGAGCCATGTTTATCTCACGCGCTCCGCCGCGCGCAAAGCAGCCCGGGCTTACTCCGCCGCGGGCTTGGGCTGGCGCAGCGCCCACCAGGCGTGCACGGCGCAGGCGACGACGGCGATCGCCAGGCCGAGGCACTCGCGCGACTCCTCGATGTACGGGCGGTCGGGCGACATGCCATACAGAATGTCGCTCGCGGGGTATCCGCGGAGCCAGGTCAGGACGCTCGGGGCCAAGGTCAGCGACCACACGGCGCCCGCCGCGGTGAGCCCGCCGGCGAGCCACAGCGGGTAGCGCTTGGCGGCGCCCAGTCCGCCGAGGACGGTGACGCCGCCGTAGTAGGCGACCCACAGCGCGGGGTCGGGGTCGTTGAGCTGGAGGTAGGTGGTGAGCGCGAACAGGAGGCACACCAGGAGGCTGAAGGCGCGGCGCATGGGGAACTCCCGACCCCCCACTATAAGCCGCGGGCCGCGCACTCCGAGCGCGCGGCCCGCGGCCGTTCAGATTAGTGGTCGGTGCGCTCGCCGCGCTCGCAGGGGTTTACCGACGGGGGCCGCTCGTGGTTTCGTGGGTCTTGCGCGGTCGGGGGCTGCTGCATAATCGACGGCTTCTTGGCGAGTTATGCGCCAGGAACCGGGGAGGACCCATGCCTACGCCCGAGCTCCCGCGCGCCGACGAGACGAACCCCTGGGTGCGACTCTCGGGGTCGATCAAGTATCGCAACCGCTGGATGACCCTGCGCGAGGATCAGGTCTTGCGCCCTGACGGGCAACGCGGGATCTACGGGGTGGTCGAGGCCGCGGCGGCCACGGGGGTGGTCGCGTTGACCCCCGAGCAGGAGGTGGTGCTCGTCGGGCAGTACCGCTACTCGACCGGGCGCTACTCCTGGGAGATCGTCGAGGGCGGGGCGGAGCCCGGCGAGACGCCCCTCGCCGCCGTGCAGCGCGAGCTGCTCGAGGAGGCCGGGCTCGAGGCGGCGCGCTGGACTCCGATCCCGGGTGAGTTCCAAATGAGCAACTGCTTCACCGCCGAGCTGGGCTATCTGTTCGTCGCCCAGGACCTGCGCCAGGTCGCGCAGCCGACCCCCGAGGGCACCGAGCAGCTGACCCTGGCGCGGATTCCTCTCCGCGACGCGCTGGCCCTGATCGACCGCGGGGTGATCAGCGACGCCGTCAGCGTGATCGGGCTCCTGCGCGCCGCGCGCATGCTCGCCGCCGGCGAGCTCCAGGCGGGCGACGCTCGGTCGGAGTGAACCTGGCCCCTGCCGCAGGGGTAGTCACGGCATGTGCAAGCCTGGAGCCCCCGCCGGCTGGACGCTCGGTGTGAATCTGCTGCTGCTGCCCGTCACCTGGGCCGGCTTCTTGCTCGACTGGACCCTGGCGCTGCCGACCCTCTTGCTCGCGCTGCTGGTCGGCGCCTGCGGCCCGCGTCCCCGTCGAGGCCTCGCCCTCGCGGCGCTGCTCTCGCCCTTCGTCGTGACGCCCGTGCTCACGATCGGGTCCTCGGCGAACCGCTTTTGGAAGGGAACCGCTCGGCTGGCGCGCAGCGCGGAGCCGGCTCTCTACGTCGCCGGTCTGGGGCGCGGGGTAGACCGGGAGACACGCTATCCGCTCGGTGGTTCGGGGAGCTGCACCCCCTCGGGGATCGACCAGCTCGGGAGGCCCGTCAACGACGCGACGCTCCGCGCGCTGCGCTACGCCTTCGGCCCCATGGGCGGCGCTTACCAGGGCGTCTTCCCAACTCCGGCGCAGACCCGAGCGCTGCTGGGAACCGCGCCGGACGCGGTGTACGAGCCCGGCGCCCTGCTGCGGGGTTCGCTGCAGCTGCCAGGGCTTGCGTACTCCTTCGACGCCGACCTGCTGGCGGCGGTGCGCGGGGCGCTGCGACCCGCCAGCCGCAGTCTGCTCGCCGTCTGGGTCCTGAACGGTGAGTGTCTGGTGATCGCGTGCGTCGACCTCGAGCCTGGGGTCCTGCTGCGGGTCCTGCTCTTGGACGCCCGGGCGCCGCGCCTCCTGGCGGGGTATTGGGTCGACCCCCTGGGCGCGGAGGCCGGGGCCGAGCTCAGGGCGCAGCTTCGCCGCGGCATGCGGGAGCGCGGGGCCGCGGCGGCGCGGGTCCCGGGCGAGGCTCGGCCCGAGGCGAGGTAGTCCCCGCTCAGCCTGCCCGGCGCTCCGGCTGCTCCTCGGAGGTGTCGCCCCACGTCCGCTGGAGCGCGAGGCGCTTCTCGTGTTGGCCGGTGTTGGCGTAGCACTGGATCAGCGCGCGGTAGGCGGGGGCGTAGTTCGCGCAGTCGTCGAGGCTGAACTCGAAGAACTCCGCGGCCTGCTCGAGGTCCTGCGCCTCGACCAGGGCCATGCCGGCGTTGTATTTGATCCCGGCGCAGGGGGTCACCCGGGAGGAGATCTCGTTGTAGACGTCCAGCGCGGCGAGGGCGTCGCCCTTGCGGGCGAGGAGGTTGGCCTTGTCGAGGCCGGTGTAGCGCCCGACCCGCGAGCTCCCGTAGGCCCGGATCAGCTGCGCGATCGCCACCGGGACGCCGAGCACGAAGAGCAGGTTGCCGAAGAACATTTTCCAGGCTTCTCCCCGCATGCAGCCGGGGCAGCGCCAGGTGATCCGCTGGTGATAGCCGTAGACCACGAGCAGGAAGTAGAAGTAGAAGATCGTGAACTTGCGCGGGGCGCTGAACAGGCCGCACTCGTCGCAGAGCATGTGGCTCGTCTCGACCCGCTGCTCGGGTCCGTCGGCCGTGGTGAGCGCCTTGCAGTAGACGCAGTAGAGCTGCGGGGTCTCGGGCATGTCGGTGAGCAGCAAGACCGCGCTGCAGTTCGGGCACTCGCGCTCCCGGTGCGCGTGCCCGCGCCCTTCGGCCTGCAGCGCCTTTCGGCTCGCGTCCGCCCAGAAGCGGCTGCGCGAGACGTCGAGCCGTGCCTTGAGGTCGTTCACGACCCCCTTCGTCGCGGCCAGCACGACGATCCCCGGCTCGGGCTTGTCGCTGGCCAGCGCCAGGATCAGGCGGTCGTTTCGCGTCTCGCTCTGCAGGATCGCGACCGCGGGGCACGAGACCCCCTTGCCCAGGTGCAGGCGCTCGCCGTCGAAGCTCCCCTTGGTTCGCAGGAGCCCTTCGGGCTGCCCTTGCTTGTTGACGAAGCGGAACTTGAACTCGAGCGGCGCGGCGTGGTGCATGCCTCTCCCCCTGTGCAACCCTGTATATAGCGACCCGGCCAGGTTCGCGCTCAGCGCCTGGCCCTCCCGCCTCAAGTCCCGCCCGGCTGGCGCCGATAACCCAAGCGTGGGCCCTGGGGGGCCAAGGAGGGGAGCATGGGACGTATGCAGCGGGTGCGCGCGCCGGGGGGCTGGCTCGTCGTGCGGGGCGCCGGGGACGAGGCCCAGATCACGTTCTTGACGCGGACGGCGCGGTCGAGGCGCGCGGGCTAGCCCGGCGAGGAGCCCAGGCGGCGCAGCGCGCCGCGCAGGTCGCGGGCCTGGTCGCGGTAGGGCAGGCCCAGGTCCACGGCTTGCTCAGCGACTTCGAGGGCGCGCTCGAGCTCGCCCTCGGACTCGTAGTGGCGCAGCAGGTGCTTGAAGCTGGTGAACGAGAGCCGCACGGGCTCGCCGCGGGTGCGCCGGCTCTTGGCCCAGGCGATCAATTGCCGCGCGCGGCGAATGTCCTCTTCGCAGGCCTCGACGAAGGCCGCGAGCGCGGCCTCGGACAGGTGTCGCCGCTCGTAGGTCCAGAGCACCTCTTCCGAGAGGATCTCGTGGTAGGCGAAGATGTCCTTGCGCGAGATCGCCTCTTGCTTGCGCTCGGCGTACTCGGCCAGCGCCTCTTCGACGTCCTTGAGCGAGGGGCGCTCCTCGCTCGAGGGGTCGCGGTAGGCGCTCGTAATGTCGCTCTGGTCCTCCAGGTCGTTGTAGCTGTGCGAGAGGTCGTCGATCCGACCGATGTCGCTCACGCGACGGAACTTCTGGCTCGGCGGGAGCGGGATTCCCGCGTCGCGCAGCGCCTCCTTGGCGGCCTGGTAGACGCGCTCGTAGAACGCCGCGTGCTCCTTGGCGAGCTCGGCGGTGCGGAACACGTCGAGGTTCTTGAGCGGCTGCTCCTCGCCGCACAAGCAGCGCAGGCGGACCTCTGCGCTCTTGGGCTTGAAGCGCACGGGGAAGGTGCGTCGGCAGAGGCGGCAGTAGACGTAGAGCTCCTGGCTCTCGCCGAGGTCGTAGTCCTGGACGAAGCCGTCGTCGGTGAACTCGCCTTCGAGGCTCACGGGCGCGCCCAGCCTCTCACGCCTGCTCCAGCGCGAGCTGCCGCGCGGCAGGCATGGCCGCGGTGATCTCGTCGAAGAGCGCGCGCAGCTCGTCGCGCTGGTCGTCGGGGACGTGCTCGACCAGCTCCAGGACCTTGGCCATTTCGTCGCCGACGCGGCGCAGGATCGCGTCGCGGGTCTCCTCCGGGGCGTGGCGGGCGCCGGAGAAGCTGCGCATGTAGGTCCGCAGCTGGGCGAGGGCCCGGTGGGCGGCCTCGGGCTCGACGGGCGCGGGGCGCGCGGGGGGCAGGATCCGCGGGGCGGGTGCCGCGAGCGGAGGGGGGCTGATCTGGGGGACCCCCCCCAGGCGCAGCTCGAGGGTCTCGCCGTCGGCGGTGGGGACCTCGACCAGCACGGGCCAGGAGGCGAAAGAGCTTAGGCGCAGCCAGGGGCCTTCGTCGGTGAGCACGATCTGAGCCCCGTGGCCGGAGGCGGTCGCCTCGTCCCAGCGCACGCGCTCGGCGAGCTCGGGGGGCTCCACCCGCAGCTCGACCTCCACGCAGCCGGCATGCAGCTTGGGATTGCGGGCGTTGCTCGCTTGGGTCATGGGGTCTCCGCGGGGGTCCGCTGGCGGCGGCATGATAAGCTCCCGAGGCTCGAGCCTCCAGGGATGGGGCGGGCAGGGAGGGGCAATGCGCTGGGCGCTCGTCTTGGTTTGGATCTGCGCGGCCCTCGCCAACGCCGACGGCCTGCGCGTCGGGCTCTACGCGGGGCCCGGGAGCGACCCGGCCGACCTCCAGCGCTTGAGCGAGGTCTTGGAGCAATCCGGGTTGAGCGTGGCGGCGGTCACGACCGCCGGGCTCGACCGGGTCGACGTGCTCGTGGTCGGCGGCGGCTCGGGGAACCGGCTGGGCGAAGGGCTGGGCGAGGCCGGCGGCGCTCAGCTCGCAGAGTTCGTGCGCAAGGGCGGCGGCTACGTCGGGATCAGCGCCGGGGGCTACCTCGGGGCGCGCGGCTACTCGGCCGAGACCCGGGTGCTCGAGCTCCTCGACGCGCGCGTGGTCGACTCCTCGGGCTGGCGGCAGCGCGGGGTGGCCGACGTCGCGGTCCGCGACCTCGACAGCCCCCTGGCCCCGCTGCCGGCCGAGCTGCGCTACGGCCACGGCCCCTTGTTCGCGCCCGGGCGCAGCCACGACCGGCCGAGCTACACCCCCTGGGCGGAGTACGCGGGGGAGCTCGCCCCTCGCGGAGGCTCCATGCTCGGCAGCCACGCGATCGTGGCCGGGGTCTACGGCGCGGGGCGGGTCGTGCTCTCGGGAGTGCAGCCCCAAGAGCGGGCCGACAGCCAGGGGCTGGTCGCGCGCATGGTGCGCTGGGCCGGGGGCGAGGGGCCGGCGGCGCCCGCGAAGACCGAGCAGCCGCCGGCGGGCTCGGTCCCGATCGCGGTCTTCGACGACGGGGGGAGCATTGACGGCTGCGTCGAGGCGATCTTCGAGGCGGCTCGGACCGACCCGCGGCTGTGGGTCCGGCGGGTCGACGGCAAGGACGTGCGCGACGGCGGGCTCTTCCGCTATGACGCGGTCGTGTTCCCCGGCGGCTCGGCCACCAAGCAGTCCGCGTCCCTGGGGCCCGAGGGCCAGGAGCAGGTGCGCGCCTTCGTGCGCGAGGGGGGCGGCTACCTGGGGATCTGCGCCGGGGCCTACCTCGCCGCCAGCGAACCCACGCGCTATGGGCTGGGGCTCACCGCGCTGCGCTGCGTCGACACCAAGCACTGGCGGCGGATCCCGCGCGACAGCGGCGGGGTCGCGGTGCGCCTGATCCCGAGCGCGGCCTACCGGGCCTTCGAGCCTGGGGTCGCGCTCCCGACCTGGCTCGGCTACGCCAACGGGCCGCTGCTCGAGCCCGGGGACTACGCCGGGCTCCCTCAGGTGATCCCGCTGCTCCTGTTCGAGAGCGACGTGCACGCCGCGGACGCCCCCGCCGGGCACATGCCGGGGAAGGTCGCGGCCGCGCTCACGACCTACGGAGGCGGGCGGGTCGTGGTCTTCTCGCCGCACCCCGAGCTGACCCGGGGTCGGGGGCCGGCGGTGGTCCAGGCCCTGCGCTGGGCCGGCCAGGCGCCCGAAGTCGAGGCCGAGTAGGGGGTTGGGTTGCGCGTTACGCACACCGCGCAGCGCTCCGTAATCCTGGGGTATGAGCATGACCCCAGCTGAGGCAGCCCAGGGCTGTGACGCGCTGCCCGACCGCGAGCTGGTCGCCCTGTGCCTCGACGCAGGACAGCGCAAGGACGAGGCCTTCGCCGCGCTCTACGCGCGCTACGCCGACCGCGTGTTCGGGTTCCTGATCAAGGTGACCTACGACCGCGTGCTCGCCGAGGAGGCGCTCCAGGAGACCTTCCTCCGCGTCTACCGCAGCCTCGACCGCTTCGACGCCAAGCGCCCGCTGCTCGGCTGGCTGTTCCAGATCGCGCGCTACGTCGCGATCGACGCCTACCGGGTGGAGGCCAAGGTCAAGCGGCTCGAGGAGCAGCGCGCGGGCGAGGCGGCGGTCGCGAGCGACGCCGGCCTGGTCGAGGGGCACGCCGTGCAGGTCGAGCGCCGCGCGCTCGTGGAGGACGCCATGGGCGCGCTGAACCCCGAGGACCGCTCGCTCTTGCTCCTGCGCCACGTGCAGGAGCTGACCTTCCGCGAGATCGGCGAGCTGACCCAGTGCTCGGCGCGCACCGCGCAAAACCGGGTGAAGGCCGCGGCCTGTCGCCTGCAAGACGAGCTCTGCGCGCGCCGCGCAGGAGGTGTCGCATGAAACCCACCCCCGAAGACGCCCTCGGCAAGCTGGCCATGGCGCACCTGCTCGGCGCGCTGGAGGACACCGAGGCCGCGCTGTTCGAGGCCTGCGCAGCGGAGCACCCCGAGACGGAGGCCGTGCTCGCCGAGGCCCGCGAGGACCTGGCGTGCGTCGACGCGCCGCCGGTCGCCGCCCCCGAGGGGGCCTGGCGCAAGATCCAGGAGCAGCTGCGCCACAAGCGCGCGGGCACGGAGCCCGCGCAGCCGCTGGCCCCCGACGACGTGATCCTGGTCAGCTGCTCCTACTGCCGCGACGGCCTCGAGCGCGCGAGCACGGTCTACTGCGCGTCGTGCCTGGCCCCGCACCACCCCGACTGCTTCCGCGAGCACGGGCGCTGCAGCGTCATGGGCTGCGGTGAGACCCAGATCGTGCGCGCCGTCGGTCACCGCGAGCTCGAGCCTCCTGCGCCGGAGAAGCTCGCTCCCCGTCGCAGCCGCTGGAGGCGGCGAGCGGGGCTGGGCGTGTTCGTCCTCGTCGGCGGCGGACTCGCCGCCTACAGCGGCGACCTGGCGGAGGTGGCGGTCGCGACCGGCCACCGCGAGGACCCGGAGGCGGGGCTCCAGGAAGAGCTCTGGAAGCGCGGGGTCGAGCTCGGCTACCGCGCGGGGTCGTCCGGCTCGACCGCGGGCACCGCGCCGACGAGGACGCCGACGCAGCCGCTGCTGCGGGCCGAGTGGCGCGACGCGACCCTGGGCGAGGTCCTGACCGCGCTGCGCGAGGCCGGGGTTCCGCTCGAGCTCCGCGGCGAGGGCTGGGCAGACGCCGAGGTCGCCGACCAGGCGCTGACCGAGCAAGGCGCGGGCTCGCTGCTGGGGTCGCTCGCCGAGCCCCTGGGGCTCGCTTGCGTCGCCGAGCCCTCGGGTTGGGTGCTCGACGCCCGGGGGGCCCCTCCCCCTCCAGCGGCGCCCAAGCTGCGGGACGGTGCCGGGATCTACCGGGTCGACGCGCTCGACCCCACCCGGGTCACCGCGCTCGACTTCGCCCCCGCCGACCCCGCCGAGGTGCAGGTGGCCGCCGGGAGCGAGCGCTGGGCGATCCGCAGCGGGGGCACGCTGCGGGTCTACGAGGGCGCGCGGCTCCTGTGCGAGCTGCCCCAGTCCCGCGAGGCCACGGGCCTCGCCCTCGACGCGCGCGGCGAGCGGGTGGCCTGGGTCCGCGGGAGGACGCTCTGCGTCTGCGATCCCGCGAGCGAGGACGCGCTCACGGGGGCGGTCTCGGAGCGGGAGCTCCCCTGGCCCCCCTCCTACATGGCCCCGCCCCAAGGGCCAAGCGAGGCGATCCTGGACTACGACCGCGCCGGCAACCTGCTCGTGGTGTGCTCGCGCGGCGGGTGGGTGCTGGGCGCCGACGGCCGCGCTGCCGCGGACTGGGCGCCGATCCCGGCCTTGGCCTTCGGTCCCCTGCTGCGGGGCGTCGCCGAGAGGGGCTCGGCCGCGGTCCCGGCGGGAGGGCCCCGCGCGCGGCTCGTGCCGAGCGCGGGCTCTGGGTGGCGCGTCTTCGTCTCCGACGCCGAGGGGCTGAAGGCCCTGATCTACGAGGTGGGCGTCACGCGGGAGGGCCCGCTCGCGCTCCGAGGCCTCGGGCAGAACCTGAGCCTGCCGGCTCGCGGCGAGGTCGCCCTGGACGCGCTCGCCGACGCGCTGCGTCGACGCGAGCTCGGGATCGGCTGCGAGCGCATGGACGAGGAGGAGGCGAGCGCGCTCGCGGCCCGAGGCGAGGCAGGGCGAGCGCTCGTGGCGCGGGCCTTCGGCCGTTGGGCCGTGGCCAGCGTCTACCGCGTCACCCAGGAGGGCCAGCCGGGCTGGGCGCTCGACCTGCAGCGCCAGGGCGACCGCGCGACCCTCGACCTCGACGCGGCCGACGGTGAGGTCACACACGTCCTGTGGCAAGGGGCCGAGCGGCTGCTGGTCCTGCAGCAGAGTCGGCACTCGGTGGCCGTGCACACGATCGCTTGCCCCTCGGGCCCCCTGAGCCAGGCCCAGGTCGTGCACACCCTGCACGCGGCCGTGAGCGGCGTGCTCGGGGCCTACGCCCTGGGCGAGGGGCAGCTGGCGCTGCGGCTGGCGA